>DASPJI010000119.1:0-9938 GCA_035628695.1 Thermoanaerobaculia bacterium
CCAGGTGCGGGAGGCGATCGGCCGCCATATCGCCCTGCTCCAGAAGGGGGAGGTGGACGCGCAGCGGCTGGCGCGGGCCAAGTCCTACCTGCGCAACTCCTTCCTGCTCTCCCTGTCCACCCCGGGCTCGGTGGCGCGGCAGGTGGCGCAGGTCATCGCCCTCACCGGCAAGGTCGAGGACCTCGACCGGACGTACGCGCTCTACGAGAAGGTGACGCCGGCGGAGGTCCAGCGGCTCACCCGCGACGTCTTCCGTAGCGACAGGGAGACCGTCGTCACCCTCGCCCAAGCCGGCGGCAACGCCGCCGCGAAGCCCGCGGCGGGCTCTCAGGGAGGTGCCCAGTGACCGATCGCAGATTCGCCGTGGCGCCTCTCCTCGCCGTCAGCCTGGCGCTCGGGGCGGCCGCCGCCTCCGCGCAGGCGGCCCCGGCCGGGGCCATCGAGACCGTGACGCTCCCCAGCGCCGGCTCGCCGCTGGTGTCGATCCAGCTGATGTTCGACGCCGGCTCCATCCACGACCCGAAGGGCAAGGAGGGGCTGGCCAGCCTGACCGCCGCCATGGTGGGACAGGGCGGCACCCGCAAGCGCTCCTACAGCGAGCTGCTGGAGTCCCTCTACCCCATGGCGGCCGCCATCAGCTCCGGCGCCGACCGCGAGGTGACGGTCATCTCCGGCACGGTGACCCGGGAGAGCCTGGCCGACTACACGGCGCTGTTCACCGAGGCGCTCCTCCAGCCCGCCTTCTCGGAGGCCGACTTCACCCGCAACCGGGAGCAGGCCCTCACCTATCTCACCAACACCCTGCGCAGCGCCGACGACGAGCTCCTCGGCCTCGAGGCGATCCAGGGCGAGATCTTCACCGGCCACCCGTACAGCCACCCGGCCGCCGGCACGGTGGAGGGGCTCAAGAGCATCACCTTGGACGACGTCAAGCGCTTCTATCAGGAGCACTACACCCGGGCCAACCTGATGCTGGGCGTCGCCGGCGGCTATCCCGATGGCTACGTCGCCGGCCTGCAGAAGACGCTGGCGGCGTTACCTGCCGGCAAGCCCGGGCGCAAGGAGCTGCCGGCGCCGCGCAAGGTGGAGGGGCGCCGCTTCGTGCTGATCGAGAAGCAGACGGGCTCCGTCGGCGTCCATCTCGGCTACCCGCTGCCCATCAACCGGTCGCACCCGGACTTCTACCCGCTGATGGTGGCCAACAGCTACCTGGGCGAGCACCGGACCTCCCACGGCACGCTGATGCAGAAGCTGCGCGAGCAGCGCGGCCTCAACTACGGCGACTACTCCTACATCGAATACTGGCCCGCCCCGCCGGTCACCACCCACCCCGGACCGGGGGTGCCGCGGCGGCAGCAGTACTTCTCCGTCTGGCTGCGGCCGGTGGTGCCGGGCGACGCCCAGTTCGCCCTGCGCGCCGCCCTGCACGAGGTCGGGCGCCTGCACGATGAGGGGATGACGAAGGAAGAGTTCGAGCTGACCCGCGACTTCGTGGTCTCCTACTCGAAGCTCTGGGCGCAGAGCCTGTCGACCCGGCTGGGCATCCTCATGGACAGCAAGTATTACGGCATGCCGTACTGGATCGACGAGATCGAGGCGCGGCTGTCGAAGCTCACGGTCGACGACGTCAACCGGGCCATCCGCAAATACATCCACACCGACGACTACGTGGCGGTGATGGTCACGGCCAACGCCGCGGCGCTCAAGGAGACCCTGCAGAAGGACGCGCCGAGCCCGAAGGCCTACAACACCCCGCCGGCCGAGGCCATCACGGCCGAGGACAAGAAGCTCGTGGGCCTGAAGGTGGCACCGACCTCCATCGAGATCGTGCCGGTGGAGCAGATGTTCCAGAAGTAAAAGGTCAGGCGAAGATCCGGGGGGGCTCCACCACGGGTGGGGCCTCCTCGGTCTCGTGGACGTTCCCCTCCACATCCTGGTAGCGCCCCTGCCCGAGGTCGAGCAGGCAGCGGTTGCGGCCCATACGCTTGGCCTCGTAGAGGGCCTCGTCGGCGAACAGGATCAGCTCCGCGGCGCCGCGCACGAAGAGGCCGGGGAACGAGGCGACGCCGGCGCTCACCGTCAGCGGCACCCGCTGCCCCTCCACCTCGAACACCAGCTCCTCCACCCGGCGCCGCAGCCCCTCGGCCAGTTCCAGGGCCTCCGTGCCCGTGGTCCGGTCGAGCAGCAGGACGAACTCCTCGCCGCCGTAGCGGCAGCAGAGGTCGGCGGGCCGGCGCGTCTCCTTGAGCAGGCCGGCGAAGGCCACCAGCGCCGCGTCCCCCGCCGGATGCCCCCAGGTGTCGTTGATCCGCTTGAAGTGGTCGAGGTCGCAGAGCACCACCGCCATGGCCCCCCCCTCCTCGTGGCAGCGGGCGTGCACCTCGTGGAGCTGCTTCTCCAGCACCCGGCGCATGGCGAGGCCGGTCAGCGGGTCCTCACGCGCCTCGCGGTCGAGGAGGCAGCGCTGCATGGAGTGGGACATCTGCGGCAGGAGGTGGTCCAGCAACTCGATCGACTCGGCGTTGAGCCGCCGCGGGTCGCACCAGAGCTGCAGCCGGGCGAGGACCTTGCCATCGACCCGCAGGTGGTGGTCGATGATCTGCCAGGCGGCCCGGCGGTGGACCCCCGGCAGGGCGGGCGGATGGCGGTCCGGCTCCGGCACGCCTTCCTGGAGGACCCCCTGCGGCCCCGCCCACCAGCTCTTGAACTCGCTGCCCGGCGCCAGCGCCTCGAACTGGAACCAGAGGAAGGGCACCACCTTGGCGCACTCGACCCGGATGCGCTCCACCACCGCGGCCATCTCCTGGGCGGCGAAGAACATCCGCTTGCCGGCGCGGCGCAGCCGCTCGAGGTCGCGCACCCGGCGCTGCGCCCGCTCGAGGAGCATCCAGTTGCGCACCGCCTCGAGGACGAGCAGGGCGAAGACGGCGAGCAGGATGCCGCCGAGCCGCCACCCCGCGGCGCGGCCGGCGAGCGCCAGGGCGCCCCCCACGGCCCAGCCGGCGGCGTCGATGGCGAAGGGGGGGAGGATCAGCCGCAGCCGGAGCGGCAGCTCGGGGCGCCGGATCTTGCGGTCGGCGAGCTCGAGCCCGATCCAGACCCCGAGGTAGGCCGCCGCCGCGCCGGTCCAGGCGACGGGCAGGCCCCGGTCCGACCGCAGCCAGCTCCAGACCACCCCCGCGGCGAGGATCGCCAGGGCGGCGCGGCCGGTGCTCTCCAGCGCCCGCGGCAACCCGCGCCGCTCCACCGGCTGGAGGGCGAACAGCCGGCGCGCCAGACGCAGCGACAGCTCGGCGATCAGGAAGGTGCCGGCGCCGAGCCAGACCGCCGGGAAGACCCCGCCCAGGAGGAGCATCGGGGGGAGGACCGCGGTGCCCAGCCCCTGCGTGACCGGCCCGCCGGGCGTCGCGGGCCCGCCGGCCAGCGGCCGGTGGCAGGCGCCCACCGTGCCGGCGAAGACCATCACCAGCAGCAGGGTGGGCGAGGGCACTCCTGTGCCGTCGAGGGCCGCGAAGCGGGACGCCACGGCGAGCACCAGGAGGGCCCCCGCCGTGGGCAGCAGCGACGCCCAGAGTTCCCGAGGCGATCGAGTGCGCTTCATCGAATTCTTTTTCCTGCCGGCGTTGGGCGCATGGTACGCGTTCCGCCAACTCGCCGCAAATGACGGCCGCAAATCGGGGAGCTAGCCGGCGCCAGGCAGGTCGCGGGCGGCGGGCAGCAGCCCGAAGCCGTCGGCCTCCAGGACGGCGGTGAGGATCGCTTCGGCCACCGCGCGCTCGGCCAGAACCCCGACCTGGTTGACGTGGGCCGGCCGGGCGCCGCTCGCCAGGGTGACCACCAGGTCGCCGTCGAACAGGGAGAGCGCCGGCGCCAGCGTCCGGTAGAAGCCGCCGAACGCCATCTGGCAGACCTTGAGGGCGGTGGCCTTGGTCAGGACGGCGTCGGTCATCACCACCGCCAGCGTGGTGTTGCCCTCCCAGGGGTGGGGGGTGTCCGGCGGCAGGGCGGCCAGAACCCGCTCGGCCCCGGCCAGCTCCAGGGAGCCGGGCGCGGCGCGGCAGCCCGCCAGGAGCCGGCCGTCGAGCCGCCGCACGTCGCCGAAGGCGTTGACCGCCACCGCCGCCGCCACGGTCACGCCGCCGGGCACCGTCAGGCTGGCGAAGCCGAAGCCCCCCTTCATCCCCTGTGCCGGCCCCAGCGCCTTGCCCACCGTGGCGCCGGTCCCCGCGCCGACGCTCCCCACCGGCACCTCGCCGCTGGCCGCCGACGCCGCCGACTCCAGGGCGGCCTCCACCAAGGCGGTCCCCGGCCGCGCCGTCTTGTCCCCCAGCGCCAGGTCGAAGAGGATGGCCGTGGGGACCTGGGGGACCACGGCGACGCCGGTCTGGAAGCCGTGGCCGCGCCGCGCCAGCCAGTCGACCACCGGATCGGCCGCCGCGAGGCCGAAGGCGCTGCCGCCGGCGAGCACCACGGCGTGGGCGCGGCTCCCCACGTGGATGCCGGAGACCAGCGAGTCGAACTGCCGGGTGCCGGTGGCCGAGCCCCGCACCTCGGCCGCCGCCATCATCCCTTGGGGGCAGAGGACGACGGTGACGCCGGTCATGCCGGCCCGGTCCGAGCCGTGGCCGATGGCGAAGCCGGGGATCTCCAGCCGACGCGAGGGGAGGGGGAAGGGGGGCGGGCTCATGGTGGAGAATCCTCGCACGGCTTGCGCGTTAGGCGATTTGGGTCTAGGCTATCCCGCTCTGTAGAGCTAACCCAGGCAAGAGTGTATGCAGGATCGAAGCAGCGACCCCTCGGCCGTGGTCTGGAACTGGCGCAAGCCGGGGTCCGACGACGGCGACGCGCGGAGCCGGGAGGCGGCCGCGGCGCGCAAGCGCGGCCTCCTCGGCCTGGCCGTCGGCTTGGCGGTGGCGGCGCTGATCTATTTCTTCTGGAAGCCGGTCCTCGCCGCCGTCGTCGCCGGCATCGCCCTGGTCATGGGCCTGATCGCGCTCGCCGCCCCCCTCACCCTCTACAAGAAGGTGACGCGGGCGCTGGACCTGTTCGCCCACGGCGTGGGCATGACGGTCACCTGGGTGCTGATGACCCTGCTCTACTATCTGCTCTTCCTGCCCGTGGGGGCGGTGCTCCGCGCCCGCCGCAGGCTCGGCATCACCCGTTCCTTCGATCCGGCCCTGTCCACCTACTGGAAGACGACCGGGGAGCGCGCTCCCGAGTCGTACCGCAAGCAGTTCTGACGTGAAGCTCCTCGGCATCAGCTGTTACTACCACGACTCGGCCGCCTGCCTCATCGACGAGGGCAGGATCGTGGCGGCCGCGCAGGAGGAGCGCTTCACCCGCAAGAAGCACGACGCCGGCTTCCCCTACAACGCCGTGCGCTACTGCCTGGCGGCCGGTGGGATCGGAGAGGGGGGCGGCGAGCTCGGCGGGGTGGCCTTCTACGACAAGCCGCTCCTCAAGTTCCACCGCCTCCTCGAGACCTACCTGGCCGTGGTCCCCAAGGGGCTGCGCTCGTACGTCATGGCCGTCCCCCTCTGGCTGCGGGAGAAGCTCTGGATCCCGCCGCACATCCTGGAGGCGCTGGAGAGCTGCGGTGTAGGAGGGGACGGCCGCTCGCCCGACATCTTCTTCACCGAGCACCACGAGTCGCACGCGGCGAGCGCCTACTACCCCTCCCCCTTCGCGGAGGCGGCGGTGCTCACCCTGGACGGCGTCGGCGAGTGGGCCACCACCACCATCGGCGTCGGCGAGGGGCACCGGCTGCGGCTGATCCGCCAGATCGACTTCCCCCACTCCCTGGGGCTCCTCTACTCGGCCTTCACCCACTTCACCGGCTTCAAGGTCAACTCCGGCGAGTACAAGCTGATGGGCCTCGCCCCCTACGGCGAGGGGAAGTACACCGACCTGATCAAGCGGGAGCTGATCGACGTCCGCGAGGACGGCTCCTTCCGCCTGAACATGGACTACTTCGGCTACCTCGACGGCCTGGAGATGACCAACGAGCGGTTCGCGGCCCTCTTCGGCGGGCCGCCGCGCAAACCCGAGTCGCCGATCGGCAAGCGCGAGATGGACCTCGCCCGGTCGATCCAGGAAGTGACGGAGGAGATCGTCCTCCAACTCGCCCGCCAGGCGCGGGAGCTCACCGGCAAGCGCCACCTCTGCCTGGCCGGCGGCGTGGCGCTCAACTGCGTGGCCAACGGCATCCTGCTGCGCGCCGGCATCTTCGACGACCTGTGGATCCAGCCCGCGGCAGGCGACGCCGGCGGCGCCCTCGGCGCCCCGCTGGCGGTCTGGCACAACGCCATGAACAAGCCGCGGGTGACCGTCTCCGGCGGCCGGGACGCCATGCGCGGCGCCTTCCTGGGGCCGGAGTTCCCGGGGCCGCGCATCAAGGAGTTCCTCGACGAGCACGGCTACGTCTACGAGGAGCTGGCCGACGCCGACTGGGCGCCCCGCATCGCCGCCCTGCTCGCCGGCGAGAACGTCGTCGGTCTCTGCCACGGGCGGATGGAGTTCGGGCCGCGGGCGCTGGGCAACCGCTCGATCATCGGCGACCCGCGCTCGCCGCGCATGCAGTCGATCATGAACCTCAAGATCAAGTACCGGGAGAGCTTCCGGCCGTTCGCCCCCAGCGTGCTGGTGGAGCGGGTGTCCGACTACTTCGAGCTCGACCGGCCGTCGCCGTACATGCTGCTGGTCGCCGACGTGGTCGAGGGGCGGCGCATCCCGAAGCGCGGGGACGAGGCCGGCCTGCCGCTGGTCGAATGGGTCAACCGCCCGCGCTCCGACGTGCCGGCGATCACCCACGTCGACTACTCGGCGCGCATCCAGACCGTCGACCGGGAGGACAACCCGCGCTACCACGCGCTGATCTCCGAGTTCGAGCGGCTGACCGGCTACGGCGTGATCGTCAACACCAGCTTCAACGTGCGCGGCGAGCCCATCATCTGCACCCCCGAGGACGCCTACCGCTGCTTCATGCGGACGGAGATGGACTACCTGGTGCTCGGACCGTTCCTGCTGGACAAGAAGGCCCAGCCCGTCTTCGAAGAGGGCCGGGACTGGCGCCAGGACTACCAGCTCGACTAGGCTAGGCACGGATTCTAGGAGAAGCTTTGATGCGCAGGCTCGGATACATCGGCTCCCTGCTCGGCGAGATCGTCCAGTTCGCCCGCCAGAACAAGGCGTACTGGATCGTCCCGTTCGTGCTCATCCTGGCCCTGGTGGTCCTGCTGGTGGTGACCAGCCAGGCGACGGCGCCGTTCATCTACACCCTGTTCTAGTTGCCCTTCCCCGAGGATGGGTCCAGAATAGCCGCGATGCGCCGTTTCAAGCCGGTCCATGGATTGTTCCTGGTGGTCCTGTTCGTCGGGGCCGTCCTGGCCGCCGACTACGCCCTCGAGGGGCGGTTCGGCGGCGGGGGCTTCCGGCGTGTGGGCCCGGACAAGAACGGCGTGGTGCGGATCGACGTCTCCGACCTCCAGCCCCGGCAGGTCCGGTTCTACCGCTTCCTGAACTACGGCAACCAGGAGGTCAAGTTCCTCGTCGGCCGGGACGCCGAGGGCCAGGTGCAGGTGGGATTCGACGCCAGCGAGACCCACGGCGCCGCCGGCCGCGGCTTCAAGCACGACGGCGACTGGCTGGTGGACAAGAAGTGCGAGACCACCTCGCGCCTGGCGGAGGTCAACTCGGGCCGGGGTGGATGCAGGCCGGTGCCTCTGAAGCACCAGATCGTCGGCGACGAGCTGGTGCTGGCGGAGAACGACATCCTCTTGGGCTGGCGGTACTTCCGCTGATCTCGCAGCCGTTCGGCAACCAGGGGCCAACTTGCGTGGAATCAGAGCTTTGACGGCCCCCCCTCCAGTGTTGTATCTTCCCGCCGTCCGGAAAGGATAGCCATGTCGTCAGCCGACTTCGTACTCTACGAAGAGGAGTTCAAGCATCTGGAAGAGGCCTTGCGCCGTCTGCGGCAGGAGGCCAACGCCCGGGCTGTCTTCCTGATCGACAAGAACGGCCAGCAGATCGCCTCGGCCGGAGAGATCGAGCAGTTCGACACCACCTCGCTGGCCTCGCTCACCGCGGGCAACGTGGCGGCCACCGACGGCCTCGCCAAGCTCATCGGCGAGCGCGAGTTCTCGGTGCTGTTCCACGAGGGGCAGCAGGACCACATCCACATCTCCATCGTCGCCAAGCGGGCGATCCTGGTGGTCATCTTCGATGACCGCTCCTCTCTGGGTCTGGTGCGGCTGCGGGTCAAGCGCGCCAGCGTGGACCTGGAAAAGATCTTCGACGTGATGGTGCAGAAGGCGGAGCGGGGGGCCCAGGGGCCCGCCCACGCCAGCCCCTTCTCCGAGATCACGGACGACGACATCGACGCGCTGTTCGGCGAGTAGGCCGGCCGGAAGCAGCGGAGCAGCGGAGAGCGCAATCGCAGGTTCGGTTCCCGGAGAGCCTCGACGCGGTGCAATAGTCTGCACCGCCCGGGCACGGGTGACGGAGAGGCACCCAACATGACTTTCATCAACTACGCCAGCAAGGAGATCAACTGCAAGATCGTCTACTACGGGCCCGGCCTGTGTGGAAAGACGACGAACCTGCAGTACATCTATAACAAGACCGCGCCCGAGTCGAAGGGCAAGATGATCTCCCTCGCGACCGAGGCGGACCGCACCCTCTTCTTCGACTTCCTCCCCCTCGACCTGGGGAGCATCCGCGGCTTCACCACCCGCTTCCACCTCTACACCGTCCCCGGCCAGGTGTTCTATGACGCCAGCCGCAAGCTGATCTTGAAGGGTGTGGACGGCGTCGTCTTCGTGGCCGACAGCCAGGAAGAGCGGATGGAGGCCAACATCGAGTCGATCCGCAACCTCGAGGCGAACCTCAAGGAGCACGGCTTCGATCTGTCGACCATCCCCTACGCGCTGCAGTTCAACAAGCGCGACCTGCCGAACGTGGTGGCGGTCGAGGAGATGTACCGGACCCTCAACTACAAGCGGGAGCCCACCTTCGAGGCCGTGGCGACCACCGGGGTCGGCGTCTTCGACACCCTGAAGTCGGTGGCCAAGCAGATCCTGATCGAGCTGAGAAAACGCTAAGGGCCGGCGCCACGCCGCAAGGAGACTGAGCCGAGATGAACACGCCCAATGCGGCGCCGGCCTCCGCCGACGCACTCGACATCTATACCGCAGGGATCGCCGCCCTCGGCCGCCAGGACTGGGCCGAGGCGGTCCGCCTGTTCGAGACCGTGATCCAGGAGAGCGACACCCCCGAGCTCACCGGGCGCGCCCGCCAGTTCCTGGCCACCAGCCGCCAGAAGCTGGCGCGGAATCAGCAAGAGGATCGGCCCACGGGAGACGACGACCCCTACCTCCGGGCTCTCTTCGAGAAGAACCGGGGAGACTTCCGGCAGGCCCTGGAGCTCTGCCGGCAGGACGGCCGGGAACAGAAGGACGACCGCTTCGCCTATCTCGCCGCCTCGATCCACGCGCTCGAGGGGCGGCCGGACGACGCGGTCCAGACGTTGACCCGGGCGGTCGAGCTGAACCCCAAGAACCGCATCCATGCCTTTCACGACGCCGACTTCGCCGACCTCCGCCGCAACCGGGACCTCCGCCCCCTCTTCGGGCTTTCCTGAGGCGGCGCGCCCCGGCAGCGAGCTGGTGGCCGTCGGCGGCGGGACCGGCCTCTCGGTCCTGCTGCGCGGCCTCAAGCGTCACGTCGGCACCGAGCTCCTGCGGCAGCTCACCGGCGTCGTCACCGTCACCGACGACGGCGGCTCGTCCGGCCGCCTCCGCCGCGAGTTCGGTGTTCTCCCTCCGGGCGACATCCGTAACTGCATCGTCGCGCTTGCGGACGACTCGGACGTCCTCTCCCGGCTCTTCCAGTACCGGTTCCCCAACGGCGACGGCCTGCTCGGCCACTCGTTCGGCAACCTC
>DASPJI010000120.1:0-9012 GCA_035628695.1 Thermoanaerobaculia bacterium
GGCCAGAGCCGGGGCGTGCTCGACGTAGCTCTGCGAGACCATTGCCGGAGCCACCTGGAGCACCGGGGCGGCCGGAGAGACGGCCGGCGCCGGAGCCGCCGCAGCCGGAGCCGCCGCAGCCGGAGCGGCCGCGGCTGGAGCCGAGGTCCCGGCCGGGAGCAGGTGTGCCAGCTGACGGTCCGGCGGCACCATCTGTTCGAGGTGGCCGGCCAACAGGTCCAGAGTAGTGAGCTCCTCGAAGAGCTGCACCACCGAGATGCGGACGCCCAACTTATCTTCCAGCGCCTGAGTGGCCCGGATCATCAGCAACGACTCGATCCCCATCTCGAGGAAATGGGTATGGATCTGGGCCGCGCCGGGCGCCGAGCCGGTCAGCTCCCGGACGATCTCGCACAGGATCGACAGAATGTCATCGCGCCGGGACCTCGCCGGCACGCTGGTTTCTACGATGGGGGACATCCGCACCTCCGCTCTCTGCGCCGGCTCGGGACTGGACAATACCGATCCCGCGGGCAGGGCTTGAAAAACCGGGGCCACCGAGGCAGCCACCGTAGGCGACGTTACCGGCGCCGGAGGAGCCTCCGACTCCACCCAGTACCGTTTACGCTGGAAGGGATAAGTCGGCAGCAACACGCGCCGCCGCCGCTCGTAAAGGTGAAAGCCGCGCCAGTCGACGCGACCGCTGGCGGTCCAGATCTGAGCCAACGCCTTGAGCGAGGTCTTCAGGTCCGACTCGCGCTGCCGCGGATGCGGCAGCGCCGCGATCACCGGTTGCTCCGCCCGCCTAGCCGGATGCTGTTTCACCAGGTTGGTCAGACCCAGGCCGGGCCCCAGCTCCAGGAGGATGCGGTCCGGCTCTGCCAGCAGCTCCGCGGCCCCGGCGGAGAAACGCACCGTCTCCCGCAGGTGGCGCACCCAGTAGCCGGGAGCCGTGGCTTCGGCGGCGGTGATCCAGGTGCCGGAGAGATTCGAGATATAGGGGATGCGGGGCGGCCGCAGCCGGACCTCACGAACACGCGCCAGGAACATCTCCAGGATCGGGTCCATCATCGGGGAGTGGAAAGCGTGGGAGGTGTGCAACCTCCGGCACTCGATGCCCAGGTCGACGAAATGCCGATCCAGACGCTCGATGGCATCTACGGTGCCGGAGAGGACGCAACGCGCCTCCCCATTCACCGCAGCCACCGCGACGCTTTCCCCGAGCAGAGATTGCACGTCCCGCTCCGGCAGGGCGACAGCCAGCATGGCGCCCGCCGGCAGCTCCTGCATGAGGCGGCCGCGCGCCGCTACCAATCCCAGTGCGTCGTCCAGGGAGAACACGCCGGCGAGGCAGGCGGCCACGTACTCGCCCACAGAGTGGCCGAGCATGGCCTGCGGCTCGACACCCCACTCCATCCACAAGCGTGCCAGCGCGTACTCGACGACGAAAAGGGCCGGCTGGGCCAGCCCGGTCCCCTCCAGCCGCTCCCCGGCAGCGTCATCCCCGTCCGGTGGATAGAGGACATGCCGGACGTCGAGCCCCAGCTCCGGCGCCAGACGCTCGGCACAATGGTCGACCAGATCGCGGAAGGTGGGCTCGCCGTCATAGAGCTCGCGTGCCATGCCCGGGTGCTGCGCGCCCTGGCCGGGGAACAGGAACGCCACCGGCCGGAAGCGCGCTCTCTCGTGACGGGTCCAGACCTTCTCGGGATTCCCCTCCCGCATTGTAGCGACCGCCTCGGCGAGGTTGGAGCAGACCAGCGCGCGCCGGTGCTCAAAGGCCTTGCGTCCCACCTGGAGCGTGTATGCGACATCCGAAGGCGCGAGGTCCGGGTTAGCCTCCAGGTGATCCGCCAGCCGTGACGTCGCCGCCGCGAGAGCGGCCTCGTTGCGGGCGGAGAGGACGAAGAGATGCTGCAGCCGCCGGGAGGGATCGGCGGGCGGCAGGGCCGGCGCCTCCTCTAGCACAGCGTGAGCGTTGGTGCCGCCGATGCCGAAGGAGCTGACGCCGGCGCGCCGCAGCCCACCCGGAGTCGAAGGCTCCCAAGGCGTGAGCCAGGCGTTGATATAGAAAGGGCTGTCCTTCAGATCGATGTTGGGATGCGGCGTCTCGAAGTGCAGGCTTGGCGGCACCTGACGGTGCTCCAGAGCCAGAGCCGTCTTGATCAGGCCGGCGATCCCGGACGCCGTGTCCAGGTGGCCGAGGTTGGTCTTGACCGAGCCGATACCGCAGAATCCGCGGCGCCGGGTACCGGCCCGGAATACCTGAGTCAGGGCCGCGATCTCGATGGGATCGCCCAGAGCGGTTCCCGTCCCGTGGGCTTCCACGTAGCTGATGTCGTCAGGCGAAAGCCCAGCGAGCGACAGCGCCTCGGAGATGACCCGCGCCTGCCCTTCCTGGCTGGGGGCCGTGTAGCCGATCTTGAGCGCACCGTCGTTGTTGACGGCGGACCCGCGGATCACCGCGTGAATCCGGTCGCCGCTGGCGAGCGCGTCGGAGAGGCGCCGCAGGACGACAACCGCCACTCCGCTGCCGCGCACCGTTCCCTGAGCTCGGGCGTCGAAAGCACGGCAGTGGCCGTCCGGGGAATGGATTCCACCGGCTTGATGGAGGTAGCCGGACCGCTGGCGGGCAGGCACCGAGGCACCGCCGGCCAGCGCCATGTCACACTCGCCATTGAGCAGGCTCTGGCACGCCAGGTGGACCGCCACCAGCGAGGTCGAGCAGGCCGTCTGGACGCTCAGGCTGGGTCCCCTCAGATTCAGCTTGTAGGAAACCCAGGTGGAGAGGAAATCCTTGTCATTGCCGAGGACCGCACGGTAGCTGCCCACCGCCGCCATGGCCCGCGGGTTGGCACAGACCTCGGACAGGTAGCCGCTGAGGCCGCAACCGGCGAACAGACCGATGGCGCCGGGCTCGGTGAAGGGATCGTAGCCAGCGCGTTCCAGCGCTTCGAAGGCACACTCCAGGAAGAGCCGGTGCTGAGGATCGGTGACCTCCACCTCGCGTGGCTGGAAGCCGAAGAGCTCGGCGTCGAAGAGATCGATGTCGTCGAGCACCCCACCGGCGGGCACAAAGTTCGGCAGCGCCAGGGTCTCGCGGCTCACCCCTTCAGCCCTCATCTCCTCCGGAGAGAAAAAGGAGATTCCCTCTATACCGTCGCGCAGGTTGCGCCAGAGAGCGTCGACATCGGCCGAACCGGGGAAGCGGCCTGCCATACCGACGATGGCAATCCCTTCGACGGTCGGGAGCGCGCGGTTCGTCTCGCCGTTGCTCATAGCTCGATCTCCTTCACGGCTCCGGAACGTCTGCGGCGCTGGAGCGAAGCCCGGCGGGCTTCGGCCCTTTGCTGGCCGGTGTCCACCGACTCGTCGGCTTCGCCGCCTGCCAGATGCTCGGCCAAGCGAGCGATCGTGGAATAGCGGAACAGATCGGTGACGGCCAGGGGCCGCTTCAGCGCCTGCTCCAATCGCTTCTGAACCTGGAGAACCAGCATGGAGTGGCCGCCCAGGTCGAAGAAGCTCTGCTCCACCCCCACCATCTGCAGCCCCAGTACCTCCTGCCAGGCCGCTGCGATAGTGCGCTCCAGGTCGTTGCGCGGCGCCGTCAGCTCCAACGCCTGCCCGCCGCCCGCCACCGGAGAGACGAGGGCCCGCCAGTCCACCTTGCCGTTGGACGTGAGCGGCAGGCTATCGAGGAGGAGCAGCGCCTGCGGGACCATATGCTCGGGCAGGTGCTCCCGTAGGAAGGCGCGCAGGACCGGCTCGGAGACGTCGGCTTCCGGCCGTTTTACCGCATAGCCCACCAGCGCTCCGTCCTCCCCTTGGACCACCACCGCCTCCCGCACCGAGGCGTGGCGCGCCAGCATCGCCTCGATCTCTCCCGGCTCGATCCGGAAGCCGCGCACCTTCACCTGCCGATCCACACGTCCCAGAAACTCGATCCGTCCATCGGGCAGAAAGCGCCCCAGGTCGCCGGTCCGGTAAAGCCGTGCGCCCGGCTGTCCGGCCCACGGATCGGGGACGAACGACGCGGCGGTCAGCTCGGGCCGGCCCAGGTAGCCACGCGCGAGGCCCGCGCCCGTCAGGCAGACCTCGCCAGCCACGCCGACCGGCACCGGCCAGCCCCGGCGGTCGAGCAGATAGGCTCTGAGGTTGGAAATGGGACGCCCGATGGGCGGCACCCCAGCCAGATCCTCCTGACGCGGCACCGGGCACCAGGTTCCCACCACCGTGGATTCGGTTGGGCCGTAGTGGTTGAGCAGGCGGAAGCCGGCACCGGGCGCCCCACACCGTAACCGATCGCCGCCGGTGAGCAGAGAGCGCAGGGGTGTGACCGCGGGCCAGTCTTCGGCGAGAGCCGCCTCGGCCAGAGGTGTCGGCAGGAACCCCGAGGTGATGCCGCGCTCCACGACCCATTCCACCAGCCGCGCCGACGACAGCCGCGTTGCCTCGTCGGCCAGATGCAGGGTCGCCCCGGAAGCCAGGGAGGCCCAGATCTCCCACACCGCTGCGTCAAAGGCCGGCGAGGCGACCTGGCTCAGGTGGTCGGAGGGGGTGATGCCGTGCGTCCTCTCGTGCCACAGGACGAGATTCGTCAACCCGCCGTGGCGGACCGCCACTCCCTTAGGGAGGCCAGTGGAGCCGGAGGTGTAAATCACATAGGCCAGGCCGTCGAGGTCAGCCTCTCGCGAGAAGCCCTCGTCGCCGTCCGCGGGCAGCAGGCTAGGGTCTAGGCAGACGACCCTCGCGGTAAGACCGGAGAGAGCCGGGAGCAACTCCGGCACGGTGAGCAGGACCGCCGCTGCCGAATCCCCCACCAGGAAGCCAAGCCGGTCGGAGGGGTAGGCCGGATCGAGGGGGACAAATGCGCCTCCAGCCTCGAGAACGCCGGCCATGGCGACCACCAGCTCCACCGAACGCGGCACGCAGAGGGCCACGCGGATCTCCGGTCCCACTCCGAGAGTAGCTAGGTGGCGGGCGAGGGCGGTGGCGCGCCGGCTCAGCTCGCCATAGGTGAGGTAATGGTCGCAATCGACCAACGCCGGGGCGTCCGGCTGCAGCCGGGTCCGCTCCGCCAGCAGCTCCAGCGGCGACCAGGGAGGGACGGTCGCCGCGACGTCGTTCCATTCGCGGAGGAGTTGGTGGTGCTCCGGCGCGGTGAGGCACGACCACTCCGCCAGAGGCCGCTCGGCTACGCCTACCAGCCCGGCCAGCAGAGCCCGCAGATGGTGCAGCATGCGCTTCACGGCAGGGGCCTCGAAGCGAGCCCGGTCGAAGCTCGCCCGCAGCGACAGCTCGCGGCCCGGGCCGACAGCCACGGTCATGGGATAGTTGGTCTGCTCGTAGGTGCGGACGTTGCCCAGCCGCAATGCGCCGCGGCTCTCCTGCACCTCCGCCACACTGGACTTTCGCGGATAGTTCTCGAAGGCGAAAAGGCTCTCAAACAGGGGGCGCCCGCGCGGCACCTCGCTCCAGCCTTGGACATCGATCAGGGAGCTGTGCTCGAAGCGGCGCAGATCGAGTTGCAGCCGCTGGAAATCGCGGAGCCACTCCGCGGTCTCTTGTGACCCGCTCAGGCGCGCCCGGACCGGCAGCGTGTTGACGAAGAGGCCGATCATCGACTCGATGCCGGGAAAATCCGGAGGACGTCCGGCGACCACCGACCCGTAGAGGACGTCCTCCTCCCCGCTGTACTCTGCGAGGAGCCTTACCCAGGCCCCTTGCACCAGGGTGCTCAGAGTGAGCTGCCGCCTGGCAGCAAAGCTCTGGAGATCGCTCACCAACGCCGCCGGTACCAGCAGGCCCTCCTCGCCGAAGAGCACGCCTTCCTCTCCCTCAGCGGCCGGATGGTCTACGCTCAGCGGCGTCGGCGTGGTGAAACCCGCCAGCATGCCGCGCCAGTACGCCTCGGTCTCCGCGGCGTCCCGGCTCTGCAGCCAGTCGATGTACTCGGCATACGGACGTACCGGCGGCAGGCGCACCTCGCGTCCCTGGCGGAAGCCCTCGTAGAGCTCGAGAAGCTCCCGAAGGAGCAGCCCCAGACACCACCCGTCCAGCACGATGTGGTGGACCGTCAGGATCAGGTTGCAGAGATCCTTATCCAGCCGTATGAGAGTCAACCGCACGAGCGGTCCCTGGGTCAGAGCGAAGCCCTGCTGGCGATCGTCGTGTAGCAGCGCCGCCAGCCGCGGCTCCTGCTCGGCCGCAGTGAGGCTTTGCCAGTCGAGCTGCGCCAGCGGCAACTCGACCGCGTGCTGCACCACCTGCAGCGGCTTGTCCAGCTCCTGCCAGTGGAAGGAGGTGCGCAGCACGGAATGGCGGGCCGTCATCCGCTCCCAGGCGCGCCGGAAAGCGTCGAGATCGAGCTCGCCCGTCAGCGGACAGACGAACTGCAGCACGTACACCCCCGACCCGGCTGCGGCCAGGCTGTGGAAGAGCATGCCCTGTTGCAGGGGCGAGAGCTCGTAGATGTCGTCGATCTCTTCAGGCTTCATGGGTCGTCTTCTTCCTTCCGCGGCACCAGTCCTCCCCTAGGTCGAGGACTGAGCGTCGTCCTCCTCCACCGCCAAAGCGCTCTGGCGCCGCTGCATGGACGCCCGGCGGGCCTCGGCCCTCTCCCTTCCCGTCGCCGGAGCCGACGAGTCGGCGCTTCCCTGATCGGAGAGCTTCTCGGCCAGAAGCGCGATTGTGGGGAAGCGGAACAGGTCGGTGATGGCCAGCGGCGTTTCCAGAGTCTCCTGTAATCGCTTCTGTACCTGCAGAACCAGCAAGGAGTGCCCCCCGATGTCGAAGAAGCTGTCCTGGACGCTCACCTGCGGCAGGCCCAGGACCTCGCACCAGATGGCGGCGATCTGGCGCTCGAGCTCATTGCGGGGAGCGGCGAAGGACGAGGGCAGGGCCGCAGGCTCGAGGTCGCGGGCTGCAAGGGCCCGCCGGTCTACCTTGCCGTTGGGCAGGAGCGGCATGTCATCCAGAGCCACGAACGTGGACGGCACCATAGGCTCCGGCAAATGGCCACGCAGCAGATCGCGCAGCTCGGTTCCCGTCGGCTCCTGCTCGGCCGACAGGCGGAGGAACGCCACGAGCCGCTTCTCCCCCGCTGCGTCGTGATGCGCCACCACGACCGCCTCGAGCACGCCCGGATGAGACGCCAGGATCGCCTCGATCTCACCGAGCTCGATGCGGAAGCCTCGCACCTTGACCTGCAGATCGACACGTCCGAGGAAGTCAAGGCGGCCATCTAAAAGGTAGCGCGCCCGGTCACCGGTCCGGTAGAGCCGTTCTCCCGTCGAGCCAAAGGGATCGGGCACGAAACGCTCCGCCGTTAGCTCCGGCCGTCCCAGGTAACCGCGTGCCAGGCCGGCACCGGCGATGCATAGCTCCCCCGCCAGACCCGTCGGCACCGGAAAGAGGGAGCCGTCGAGGAGATAGATGCGCGTTCCCGAGACCGGCCGGCCGATATCGGGAGCGTCGGCAGAGCCCGGCTCCAGAGTCGCGATGGTCGAGTAGGTGGTGTCCTCGGAAGGACCGTAGAGGTTGAGCACCCGGCGCACCCCGGCCTGACGGTACAGCTCGTCCACCAAGCTACGCTTGAGCGGCTCCCCCGCCAGGTTGACGGTCTGCACGCCGGGGGGCAGCCCACCGCGCAGCAGCCCGGTGACCGCCGAGGGCACGGAGTTGAGGAGAGTCGCCCCGGTGGCGGCCTCGTCGGAGGCCACATGGAGCGCGTTTTCCACCAGGATTACCCGCCCGCCGAGGCTCAGCGGCACGAGCAACTCGAAGACGGAGAGGTCGAAGCAGACCGAGGTGGCGGCGACGACGCCCGCCAGCTCCTCGGGAGCGAAGCTGCTGCGAGCCCAATCGAGCAGCGCCAGCACGCTGCGATGCTCGATGGCCACTCCCTTGGGCCGGCCGGTCGAGCCCGAGGTATAGATGACGTACGCGAGATGGTCCGGTTCGGCCTCTCCCCAACTCGGAAGGGTGTCCTGCGACGGGAGGGCCAGGTGCTCTTCGTCGAGACAGACGACCCGGGCAGTGGTCGGGGGCAGGCTTCCGAGCAGCTCATGCCGGGTGAGCAGCACCGCCGCCCCGGAGTCTTCGAGCATGAAAGACAGACGCTCCCGCGGGTAGGCAGGGTCGAGCGGCACATAGGCACCGCCCGCCTCGAGCACACCTAGGATGCCGGTAACCAGATCGAGCGACCGCTTGGTGCAGATAGCCACTCTCTGCTCGGGTCCGACGCCCAGGGAGCGCAGGCGACGGGCGAGTCGGCGGGCACGCCGATTGAGCTCCTGATAGCTCACCTGAGCGCCGTCACCGGTCACCGCTACCGCGTCCGGCGTCCTCGCCGCCTGGTTCGACAGCAGGCGTCCGATGGACGACGCGGGCGCGGCCGTCGGTGGACCGGCGCTCCAGCCGAGGATCTCCTGCCGCTCGGCGGCGCCGATACAGGACCATCCAGCCAGGGGGGCCTCCGCCACCTCATTGAGCGCCTCCAGGAAAGACCGCAGGTGGACGAGCATCCGCCGCACCGCCATCGCCTCGAACCGTTGCGGGTCATAGCTGGCCCGTAAAGCAATCCCGGCACCCGGGACGGCGAAAAGTGTCAGCGGATAATTGGTCTGCTCGAAGGAGCTGATGCCTCCCATCTCGAGCGCCGCCGTTCCCTCCTGCCGTCCGGCCGTATGGGCCCTGCGCGGGTAGTTCTCGAAGGCGACGAGGCTCTCGAAGAGAGGCCTGCTGCGCGGCACCTCGCTCCAGCCCTGAACGTCGAGCAGCGAGCTATGGCCGTAGCGGTGGAGCTCGAGCTGCAACATCTGAAACTCGCGCAGCCAGCTCGACACCGCCGGCTCGGGGCGCAGGCGCGTCCTGACCGGCAGCGTGTTGACGAACAAACCCACCATGGACTCGACGCCCGGGAAGTCGGGAGGCCGCCCCGAGATCACCGACCCGAACAGGACGTCCTCCTCGCCGCTGTACTGGCCGAGCAGACGGGCCCAGGCTCCCTGGACCAGGGTGCTCAGGGTAAGG
>DASPJI010000121.1:0-17697 GCA_035628695.1 Thermoanaerobaculia bacterium
GTCCCCGAGCTCGGCCGCCACACCGCGGCGGTGCTGGCCGAGGTGGGGGCACCCGAGGCGGGCCTCTCCGCCCGGCGCCGCGCCGCCGCGGGCATCGGCCCCCGCTTCAGCTGGAAGCGCTGGCTGCTGCGGCTGGTGCCCGGCCTGCCCAGACAGCGGCCCGGATAGCGGCGCCCGGTTGACCTCCCCTCTCCCTGGCGGTACGGTTTCTCCTCTTTCTTCCCAGGGCCGACGGCCGAAAGGCGCGGCCCGCCGCCGGCATGTCAAATCGGGGGGGACCGTGGACGAAGTGAGCTCGCCAGTACTGACCGAAGAGCTGCGGGAGGCCCATCGCAGCCTCTCCGAGGTGGACCTCAGGTTCCGGGAGTACGCCTCGGCGAGCCCGCAGCTCCTGAGCTACGCCGAATTCCGGGTGCCGGAGTCGTACCGGGAGATGCTGAGCTTCCGTCTCCAGCCCTGGCCGACCTTCATCGACCGGCACAAGCGGGAGGAGATCGCCAGGGTCTCCGTCGCCGTGAGCGACCTCGTCAAGAGCGTGCCGCACCGCGTCTTCGGAGGCGACCCCGTGGCCGTCAGCCGCTTCTATGGGTTGGCTTCTCCGGAGGAGGCGGAGGACCTGCTGTCCGAGCCCAACGGCATCGCCGAGATCGTGGCGCGCGGCGACCTGATCGCCACCGCGGACGGCTTCAAGTGCATCGAGTTCAACTTCGCGACACGGCTCGGGGGTTGGGAGTCGACCATCCTGTCCAGCCTCCACCTTTCTTCGCCCGCGATCATCCGGTTCCTCCAGCAGGAGGGGATCCGGCCCGCGGTGACTCCCACCACCCGCTGCTTCTTCCGTCACATCCTCGAGGAGGTCGAGCGCCGTGGGCTCGCCCGCGGGGTGGGCGTCAACATCGCCTTCGCGTTCCACGAGCGGTTGGCGCGCACCCCCATCATCATCCAGGGGGTGGCGCGCCTCGGAGCCGAGTGGGACCAGGTCTGCCGGGAGACCGGGCGCCAGGGCAAGGGACGGCTCCTGGCCGCGACCTGGCAGGAGCTGAGCCCCGGGTCTTCCGGCCAGGGGCTGTCCTGCCGCGGCCTGCCGGTCCACGCCGTCGTCGAGCAGACGACCGAGCCGGTGCCGGAGCCGGTCTACCGGTGCTTCAAGGAGGGGGGGACCTGCCTGTTCAACACACCGGTGACGACGATCCTGACCAGCAAGATGAACGTCGCCCTGCTGTCCGAGCACGAAGGCTCCGGCCGGTTCAGCCCCGAGGAGAGGGAGGTCATCCGCCGGCACATCCCCTGGAGCCGCCGGGTGGTCCGCGACACCGTCGATTTCCGCGGCGAGACGGCCTACCTGCCCGACCTGCTGGCGGCGCGCAAGGAGGACATGGTCCTCAAGGAGGCGCAGAACCTCGGGGGCAAGGGGGTGGCGGTCGGCCGGTTCACGGCGGCGGACCGCTGGGCGGACCTCTGCCGCTCGGCGCTGGAGAACGGCGAGTGGATCGTCCAGGAGTACCTCGAATCGACCTCCTACCTCTTCCAGAGCGGCGACCACGGCTGCACGCCGCACAACGTCATCTGGGGGCCGTTCGTCTTTGGGAGCACCTACGCCGGGCTCATCCTGAGGATGCAGTCGAAGGCCGTGCCGGGAGTGGTCAACCTCAGCCAGACGGCCACCGAGGGGGTGGTCTTCGAGGTGTGAGCCCGCTCGTGTAGGATGCGGGCCTCTCTCTTTGGAGGTCCATGCGATGAGGTTCGGCATCCCGACACTGGCGCTGCTCGCCATCCCCACCCTGCTCCTGGCCCAGGCACCCGCTCCCCGGCCCGCGGCCCCTGGGACCCCTGAAACCCCTGAGGTCATCGCCCTCCGCGCGGCGCGCCTCTTCGACGGCAAGGGGGACACGGCCGTCCGCAACGGCGTGGTGATCATCGAGGGGAGCACCATCAAGGCGGTGGGCTCCGGCATCCCGGTGCCGGCGGGGGCGCGGGTGATCGACCTGGGGGACGCGACGCTGCTGCCCGGCCTGATCGACGCCCACACCCACATCACCGGCGAATCGTCCGACAACTGGCTGCAGGACACGGTCTCCGGCCTGCGCCGCGACGTGCCCGAGAGCGCCATCCGCAGCACCGAGTTCGCCCGCCGCACCCTGATGGCCGGCTTCACCACGGTGCGCGACGTGGGGAGCGGCGAGTACGTCGACGTCGGCCTCCGCAACTCGATCCGCAACGGCATCGTTCCCGGGCCGCGCATCCTCGCCGCCGTCCACTCCCTGGGGGCGCGCGGCGGCCACTGCGACGAGAGCGGCTATCCTTACCAGCGCTTCGGGCACGAGTCGGGCATCGAGGACGGCATCGCCAGCGGCCCCGACCAGTTCCGGGACTCCGTGCGCTTCCAGATCAAGTACGGCGCCGACGTGATCAAGGTCTGCGCCACGGGCGGCGTGCTGTCGCTGAACGACGAGGTGGATACGCCGCAGGTCACCCAGGAGGAGATGAACGCCATCGTCGAGGAGGCGCACCGCCTGCGCAAGAAGGCGGCGGCCCATGCCCACGGCGCGGAGGGGGCCAAGGTGGCCATCCGCGCCGGCATCGACTCCATCGAGCACGGCTCGTTCCTCGACGACGAGGCGCTGCGGATGATGAAGCAGCGCGGCACCTACCTGGTGCCGACGCTGCTCGCGGGCGAGTACGTGGCGGGCAAGGCCGCCGTGCGCCAGTATCCGCCGGAGATCGCGGAGAAGGCCCGGGCGGCGGTGGCGGCGCGCTCGGCCACCTTCCGCAAGGCCCTGCAGATCGGGGTGAAGATCGCCTTCGGCACCGACTCGGCGGTGAGCCCGCACGGCCTCAACGCCCAGGAGTTCGCCCTGCTGGTCGACCACGGGATGAGCCCGGCCGCCGCCCTGCGCTCCGCCACCTCCGCCGCCGCCGACCTGCTCGGCCTGGCGAAGACGATCGGCACCCTGGAGCCCGGCAAGGAGGCCGACATCGTCGCCGTCCCGGGCGATCCGCTGGCCGACATCCGGGCGATGGAGAAGGTACGGTTCGTGATGAAGGGCGGGAGGGTGTTCAAGGACGAGAGTCAGCCCGGCCCCGCGGGGAAGTAGCGCTTCGCCAGAGCCGTCAGGAAGATCTCGAAGTCGCCGAGGCGGTGCTCGAGGACATCCGCGACCTCCTCCGGATCGACGTCCTCATAGAGATGGACGATCCGGTTCCGGAAGGAGGTCATCCTCCGGAAGGTCTCCTTGTGCTCGGCCGGCAGGATGCCATGCTCGACGAGCAGGTCCATCGAGTCGCGGTACCGGCGGGGCACGCCGAGCCCCTCGCGGGCGATGATGTGGTTTGCCGCGTCGATCATCGCCTCGATGGCCACCTGGAGATTTCGTAGCGCGGCATCCTGCAGGAGCGGATCCGCCAGGAAGGCCTCCCTGCCGCGGGCCCGGATCTCTTCGAGCCGCTGCACGGCGCCGCGGATGAACTGCCGCTTGTTGAGGAGCTTCTCGGGATCAAGCGTCACGGCCGTAGCGCTCGGTAAATGCCTGGTCGTAGTCGCGCAGAAACTGCTCGTGGTCGACGATGAAGTCCCCGTGCTCGTTGAGGACCCTCTCGGTGAAGTCGGCGAGAGCCACGGGGTCGTTGCAGACGAGCTGCCGGCCGGTCTCGAGAACGCGGAACTGGAAGATCACCGGTGAGCGGTTGAGGACGGTCACCGAGGCGTCGTCCTCGTGGAGGATCTGCTGGATGTCGGCGGCGATGCCGAGCTCCTCCCGGAAAGCCGGGACCTTGTCCGGACGGAAGACAAGGGCCAGGTCGAGGTCGCTCAGCGGGGTCTGGTAGGGGGTGCCGTAGGAGCCGTGGATCCAGGCGGCCGCCAGCCCATCGAGCCCTTCGAGGTAGGCCCGGAGGTCCGGCAGGTAGGCTTCCACGTCGATCGGCGGCTGCCCCTCGCGCCATCTCATCGCATGCTCCCTCCGCGCCAGCAAGGTACCACGCCCGGCCGGCGCCGTCACCGTGGCGGGGGCGTCCCTGGCGGCGTCCCCCGCAGTGTCCTCCGCGCGACGGAGAGCACGGCGGCGACCAGGTCGCGGGGCTCGACGGGCTTCGCAAGGTGCATCTGGAAGCCGGCTTCGAGGGCTTGGCGGCGGTCCCCCGCGCCGGCCTGGGCGGTGAGGGCGATGGCGGGGAGGTCGCCCAGGTTGCCGTCCAGGGCGCGTACCCGGCGGATCAGGGCATAGCCGTCCTCGCCCGGCATGGCGATGTCGGACACCAGCACGTCCGGCTGGAAGCGGGGGAGGGCGGCCAGCGCTTCGGGGGTGGAGGCCGCCGCCTCCACTTCGGCGCCGAACCGCGCGAGCAGCGCCGGCAGCACCTCGCGGGTGTCGTCCTCGTCGTCCACCAGCAGGATCTTGAGCCCCTGGAGGTCCAGGCCGTCGCCGTCGGCGGGCACCGCGGCCCGCTCCGGCGCCTCCGGCCCGGCGCCGAGCCGCAGCTCGGGTGCCACGGGCAGGAAGACGGTGAACACCGCCCCCCGGCCCTCGCCGTCGCTCTCCGCCTCCACCGTGCCGCCGTGCAGCTCCACCAGGTGGCGCACGATCGCCAGCCCGAGGCCGAGGCCGCCGTGGGTCCGCGTCGTGGTGCTGTCCGCCTGGCGGAAGCGGTCGAAGACGTGCTGCATGAAGTGGGGCGAGATGCCGATGCCGGTGTCGCGCACCCGGATGGCGGTGTACGCGTCCCCCGCCAGGAGGCTCACCTCGACCGTCCCCCCCTTGGGGGTGAACTTGACGGCGTTCGACAGCAGGTTCCACACCACCTGCTGCAGGCGGTTCGGGTCGCCCGCCGCCAGCGCCGCCAGCGGATCGAGCCGGCTCTCGATCCGGATCCCCTTGGCGTCCGCCGCCGGCCGCACGGAGTCGAGCGCCGCGTCGATGATCTGGATGAGGTTGAGCGGCACCACCTGGAGGAGGAGCTTGCCGGTGATAATGCGCGAGACGTCCAGCAGGTCGTCGATGATCTGCCCCTGGGCGCGGGCGTTGCGCTCGATGGTGGCGAGGCCGCGGCCTGCCTCGTCGCCGGTCAGCCTGCCGTTCGACAGCAGCCAGACCCAGCTCAGGATGGCGTTGAGCGGCGTGCGCAGCTCGTGGGAGACGGTGCTCAGGAACTCGTCCTTGATGCGGTTCGCCTCCTCGGCCTTGCGGCGCGCCTCCTGCTCGCTCTCGAAGAGCACCCGCAGCTCGGCCTCGGAGCGGCGCAGGGCGGCGGTCTGCTCCTCCACTCGCCGCTCCAGCTCCGTGGCATGGCCCCTCAGCTCGCCCTCCTTGTCGGCGAGGGCGTCGGCCATGGCGTCGAAGGCGGCGGCCAGGCGCCCCAGCTCGTCGTCCCGGTCCAGCCGCACGCGGCGGCTCATGTCCCCCCGGGCGAGGGCGTTGGCGGCCTGGCCGACGAGGCGTAGCGGGCGGGTCGCCCAGCCGGCCGCCGACAGGGCGAGGGCGATGGCCAGCAGGCCGGTGACCGCCGCGAACACCAGGCTGCGCCGCGTCTGCTGGCTGACCGAGGCGAGGATCGCCGGCTCGGGGCTGAAGATGCCGTAGAGCCAGCGCGTCCTCGGCAACGGCACCACCGCGGCGTGCAGCGGCACCCCGCCGGGGCCTTCGAGCTCCAGGTAGGGGTCGCGGCCGCGGTCGTAGAGCAGCCAGCGGGAGCGCTCCACCAGCCCGGCGGCCGGCCGCGGCCGGGCCAGCAGGGCCGCGGTGGCGGGGCCGAAGCGGCTCTCGCCGATCAGGCGGGCGGCGACGTCCGCCGGCAGCGGCTCCAGCGGGTGGAAGCGCAGGGAGGGGTGCGTCGGATGGCTGAGGCGGATGCCGTCGGCGTTCCACAGCACGCCGAACTCGCCCCGGCCGGCGAAGTCGGTGTCGGCGCGGATCAGCTCGTCGATCCGCGCCAGCCGCACCCGCGCCACCGCCACCCCGGCGATCCGCCCCGCCTCCCCGCGGATGGGGGTGGCGGCGTGCAGGTAGACCTCGCGGTCGGCCGGGTCCCAGCGCGGCTCGTCGACCAGGGTGTTGCCGGCGGCGGCGTCCCGGAAGTAGGGGGCGGAGACATAGCTGCGGCCGCGGAAGCGGGGCTCGCTGGCGAGGCGCACGGTGCCGCCGGGCTCCATCAGATAGAGGGCGTCGAGCTTCTGGGCGTCGCGGATCTGGCGCAGGATGCCCTCCACCTCCCGGTCGAGGGCGTGCCGGCGCCAGCCGGTGAAGAACGAGACCGTCTGCGGGGCGGTGGCGGCCACCGACAGGTCGGCGCGGAGGTCGTCCAGCAGGTTTTCCAGGATGGACGCCGTGTTGCGCGCCTGCTGGAGGTTCTGGGCCCGGGCGTCGCGGATCAGGCCGGCGCGCGCGACCGCCTCGTTGAACAGCGTGACGGCGGTGAGGGGGACGAGGGCCAGGCCGCCTAGGAGAAGGGAGAGCTTGGCCGCCCAGGGCCAGTCGCGCCAGCGCCAGCGCCGGCTCACGGCTCGAGGCGCACCAGGCTGAAGTCGTTGTTCGGGACGAGCCCGCGGGCCTCGGCGTGCGGCGTGCCGTGGACCTGCCGGCGCATGACGGCGATGTAGACCGACTCGGCGAGCGGCGCGATGGGGAGGTCGCGCGCCAGGATGCGCTGCGCCCGGAAATAGGCCGCCGCGCGCCGCGGCAGGTCGGCGGCGCGCGACCCCTCGGCCACGGCGGCGTCGAGCTCCGGGCTGGAGTAGCCCATGAACTGGGTCGGGCCGCGGGAGCCGAAGCGGAGGTTGAGGTTCTCCGGATCGGGGCCCTGGTTGCCCCCCATGATCCCGAGGTCGAAGTCGTGATTGTTGAGGAGGCGCGGCGCCCACTCCGCCAGGGGGAGGAGCACGGGCCGGATCTCGACCCCCACCTCCCGGAGCTGCGCGGCGAGGACGCGGACCATGTCCGGGATCGGGAGGATGTCCGGCGCCACCATGTCCCATCGGACGCGCACGCCGTCCGGCCCGGGGCGCAGGCCCGCCTCGTCGAGCAGGGCGCGGGCGCGTTCCGGATCGTAATCCGGCACCCGCGCCTGCGCGTCGTAGGCCCAGGCCACGGCCGGGGTGTAGAAGCCGAGCGCCGGCGCGCCATAGCCGGCGAACGCCTTCTCGAGCAGGGCTTTGCGGTCGATGGCGCGGTTGACCGCCTCGCGTACCCGGCGGTCGGCCAGGGGGCCGCGGCGCAGGTTGAAGCCGCAGTAGAAGCGGCTGTCGCTGGGACGGGTGAGGATCGCGAGGTCGGGCGACCGCGCCAGCTCCGGCAGCCGGTCCACCGGCGGCCGGACGCCGAAGTAGTCCGCCTGGCCGGCGAGGAGCAGGTCCACCCCCTCGCCGGCGGAGCGCAGCAGGTAGACCACGCGGTCCAGATAGGGGCCGGGCCGGAAGTAGGCGCGGTTGGCGGCCAGGGTGATGCTCCGCCCGGGCTCCCAGCTCTCGACGCGGAACGGGCCGGTGCCGACCGGCAGCTCGCCGGGCTGGAACCCATGCGCCCCCCGCGCCTCCTGGCGGTGGCGGGGCAGGATGTAGGTGCCGTACCAGGCGAGCATGGAGAGGAACGGCGACCAGGGCTCGCGCAGGCGGATGACGACGGTGCGCGGGTCGGGGGTCTCGATGGCGGCGATGCGCTGGAAGACCTCGGTGGCGAACGACGGCTCGCGGCCCAGGGCGGTCAGGCTCCAGCGCACGTCGTCCGCGCTGAAGGGGTGCCCGTCGTGCCAGCGGACGCCGTCGCGCAGCCGGAAGGTGTAGACGCGGCCGTCGGGCGACGTCGTCCAGCTCTCGGCGAGCTGCGGCAGGAGCCGGGCGTCGACGTCCAGCGTCACCAGCTTGCTGAAGACGCTGGGGGCGACCACCAGGGCCGCCTCGTCCCGCATGGAGTTGGGGTCGAGGACCCGCGGCTCGAGCGGCAGGATGACGCGGAGCTCGCCGCCCCCTCCCTTGCGCTCGGGCTGGCGCGCCGGCCGCGGCTCCGGCGTCTCCCGGCCGCACCCGGCGAAGGACAGCAGGAGCGCCGCCGCCAGGGTCAGGCTCTTGAGATGGTTGTTCATGGTCGAAGCGGCGCCCTCGCCGCCGTATCATAGGGAAAAGCCAGCGCCTCCGCCTTCCCGCGGGACGTCCAGAGGGGCCTCCGTGTGACGTCCGGGGCTCGGCGTCCGTATAAACTCTGGGGGGCTGTCCGCTCCTCTGGAGCCGCGCTCCGGCCACCGACGAGGTCTTCCATGAAGATGTTCCTGAAATCGATCGCCGCCTTCGTGTTCCTCGCCCTGGTCATCTGGGCGATCCGTTCCGACTCGCTGGAAGAGAGGGGGAACCTGGGGGCCGCCCCCCTGGCCGGCGCCGCGGTCCCCGCGGGGGACCCAGCCTGGCGCCGCGCGCCGCTGTGGGACGACGGCAAGTCCGAGTTCTGCGCCTACGAGGCCACTTGGCCGCGCTACGGCCACCGCTTCGAGGGGCGCGCCCTGCTGGTGCTGGTCAAGGAGCCCTGGGCGCCGGACCTGAACGTCAAGGCCGACAACCCCCGTCCCGGCGGCTTCGAGGTGCTCAAGCTCAACCACGTCCGCGACGTGCCCACCGGCATCTACTCGTACCACCAGATGGCGAGCGTCTACTCGCACCGCGAGTCGGGGGCGCTGGTGAAGCTCGCCGCCACCAGCGCCGAAGCCTGCGGCATCTCGGGCGCCGAGATGGTGGGGGGGCGGCTCGCCACCCGCTCCTACTTCGACGGCCAGGGGGACCGCTCGCTCCCCTGGCCGGCGGAGGCGCTGCCGGAGGACGGCCTGCCCGCAGCTCTCCGCGATTACGTGACCGGCCCGGTGCCGGACCACCTCTCGGTGTTCCCGTCGCTCATGGCCTCCAGGCTGCCGGAGCTGGCGCCCTCCATCTATAAGGTGGAGAGGCGCGCGGCGGGTGAGGTGGAGACGCCGGCCGGCGCCTCTCCGGGGGTGGAGATCCGCCTGACCCGGGGCAAGTCCTGGCTCTCCTACACTTTCGAGGCCGAGGCGCCGCACCGTCTGCTCCGCCTCCAGAGCCACGACGGCACCGAGTACCGTCTCGCCAAGTGCGACCGGATCGCCTACTGGCAGATGCACAACCCGGGCGACGAGTCCTGGCTGCCGGAGTCGACGCGGTAGGACCCTTCACCCCCCGGCGCCCTCTCGCGCCTCCCCGCCCCTCCTCCTGGGAGAGGGGGAGGCGGTGCCTGTCGCCGGCATGGCGTTCCCTTTCATCGGCACGGCTCTGCCCGCCATCGGCGTGGCGGCGCCGGTCGTTGGCCCGCCGCGGCCCGCCGTCGGCACCGCGCGGCCGGCCGTCGGCGCGGCGCGGCCTGTCCTCGGCGCGTTGGTGCCTGTCATGGGCGCGGCGCGGCCTGTCGTCGGCGCGGCGCGGCCTGTCATGGGGAACGGTCTGCCGGGGACCGGCACGGCATTGCTCATGGGAGGCCCGCCTCCCCCTCTCCCGGGGAGGGAGAGAGGGGGGGCCGGAGGTGAGGGCTCTTACAGGCGGGTCAGGACGTCGGCGATCCGCTCGACGGCCCAGTCGATCTCGCTCTGCTGGATGGTGAGCGGCGGCGCGACGCGGATCACGTTGTCGTGCGTCTCCTTGCAGAGGAGGCCGTCCTGCTTGAGCGCCTCGCAGAAGCGGCGGGCGCCGCCGGCCTCGGGGTGCAGCTCGATGCCGATCCACAGCCCCTTGCCGCGCACCTCCTTGACGTGCTTCGACTCGATGGCGCGCAGGCGCTCGATGAAGTAGGGGCCGAGCTTGGCGGAGTTCTCGACCATCCCCTCCTCGACCAGCACGCGCAGGGCGGCGCGGCCGATGGCGGCGGCCATCGGGTTGCCGCCGAAGGTCGAGCCGTGGTCGCCCGGCTTGAAGACGCCCATCACCGGGTCGTTCGCCAGGATGCCCGAGATCGGGTAGAAGCCGCCCGAGAGCGCCTTGCCGACGATGACCATGTCGGGCTGGATCCCCTCGTGCTGGAAGCAGAACAGCTTGCCGGTGCGGCCGAGGCCGGACTGGATCTCGTCGGCGATCAGCAGCGCGTTGTGCTCGCGGGTGATCTCGCGCAGCGCCTTCATGTAGCCGTCCGGCGGCATCACGATGCCGGCCTCGCCCTGGATGGGCTCCACCAGCACGGCGGCGACGTTGGGGTTCATCGCCTGGGCCACGGCGTCGGCGTCACCGTAGGGGAGGATGCGGAAGCCGGGGGCGAAGGGGCCGAAGCCGGACTTGTACTGCTCCTCGGTCGAGAAGCCGACGATGGTCGAGGTGCGGCCGTGGAAGTTGTTGGCGAAGACCAGGATCTCGGCCTGCCCGTCGGGGATCCCCTTGACGGTGTAGCCCCACTTGCGGGCCGCCTTGATGGCGGTCTCGACCGCCTCGGCGCCGGTGTTCATGGGCAGGAACTTGTCGAAGCCGCCGAGCTCGCAGATCTGCTTGTAGAAGGGGCCGAGCTGGTCGCTGCGGAAGGCGCGCGAGGCCAGCGTCACGCGGCTCGCCTGCTCCAGCATCGCCTGCAGGATCCCGGGGTGGCAGTGCCCCTGGTTGACCGCCGAGTAGGCGGCGAGGAAGTCGAGGTACTTGCGGCCCTCGACGTCCCACACCCAGACCCCCTGGGCGCGGCTGACCACCACGTCGAGCGGGTGGTAGTTGTGCGCGCCGTAGCGGTCCTCGAGCGCGATGTAGTCGGCGGTCGTCAGGGCGGACGTGTCTTCCAGCACGGTCGTGCTCATGGTTCCTCCGATAGCTGCAAGGGTAGTGACCCGTAGGTAGAGAGTCGGCTGTGGCCGATCGGTGACGATCGTACGGCGATCGGTTCGGAATGTCTTTTTATCACGAAAGAGGCGGCAGGCCAAGGGCCTGCTATGATGCGGGGCTCAGCGGGCTCATCACACTATGGTCGATTACTCCAACATCCCTCGGGACTCCCGGCGCGTGCCGCTGGAGACCCGCGTGCAGTTCAAGTTCGATCGCTTCTTCGGGTTCCTCAGCGAGTACTCGTCCAACATCTCGCCGGGCGGCATGTTCATCAACACCCAGCAGCCGCAGCCGCCGGGCACGGTGCTGGACGTGGAGTTCAGCCTCGGCGAGGACGGCTTCCAGCTCATCCAGGCGCGCGGCGAGGTGATCTGGGTACGCAAGGAGGACCAGGGCCCCGGCCGGCCGGCCGGCATGGGCCTCCGGTTCCTCGAGCTGAGCGACGGCAGCAAGGAGCTCATCTATCGGATGGTGGACAACTACGTCCAGGAGGGGGGCGTCCCCTTCGACCTGTCGCTGGTGCCGGACGAGATGCCGGCCGCCGCCAAGGCCGCCTTCCCGGGCGCCGCGGCCGCCGCGGCGTCCCTGCCCCGGACGCCCCCCGCCAACGACGACGAGCCCTTCGACCTGTCGGCGGACCCGTTCCAGCTCGAGGACATGGAGCCTGCCGTCCAGCCGCGGCAGGAGGTCCTGGTCTTCCCCGACATCGACACCCCCGCGTTCCCGGAGCCGGAGGCCGATCCCCTGCCCGACCTCGACTCCCTGGCCCCCCCGCCCGGCGGCTGGGCTCCGCAGCCGGCGCCGGAGGAGAGGCCCGGAGAGATGCCGCGGGAGCTGCTGGAGCCGCTGCCGGAACCCGCACCCTGGGCGGCGGCGGAGCCGCAGCCCGAGGTGCCGGCCGAGCCGTCGGCCCCTCTCCTCGCGCGCGAGGAGCCCGAGCCGGCGCGCTGGACCTCGGCGCCGCCCCCCCTGGAGCCGGAGAGCCAGAGCTGGTCGGGGGTCCCGCGGGACCCGGAGGCCGCCCCGCCGCCGGTCTACCTGCCCGAGCCGCCGCCGCCGCGCGAGGCGCCGACGCCGCTGGTCCACTACGCCGGCAGCGCCCGGGCCACCGAGCCGCGCCGCAGCTCCGTGCCGTGGCTGATCGTGCTGCTGGTGGCGGTCGGTGCCCTGACCGCGTTCGTGCTGATGAACGAGCAGATCATGGACTGGGCCGGCCTCGGCAGCGGCGAGATCACCGCGGCGACGCCCGGCCGGCCGCTCCCGCGCCCCCGTGCCCGCGCCACGGTCCCCGCCCCGGGCGGCCCGCCCGCGGCCACGGTGACGGAGGGGACGCCGGCCGCCCCGGTGGTCATCGAGGAGGCTCCCGGCGCCACCCAGCCGGCGGCGCCCGCGCCGTCCGCGCCGGGCGCGCAGACCGCCGCACCGGCACCGGTGGCCGCCGCTCCCGCTCCCGCTACCGGTCCGCCGGCCACCGTCATCCAGCGGATCACCTTCGAGCGGCTGCCCACCGGGACCGAGATCGTCCTCTGGGGCAACGGCGCCATCCGCCTGGGCTCCTACACCCGGCTGCGCATCGACGGCAACCCGGCGCGCGAGGTGATCAAGCTCAAGGGCATCCGCCAGCGCTACCCCTCGCCGCGGGTCGGGGTGGGGACGCCCGAGGTCCTGCAGGTGCGGGTCGGCCACCATCCGGGCGACGAGCTGCACGTCGTGCTCGACCTCACCGGCCCGCGCGTCCAGGCGGCGGGCTTCCAGGAAGACGGCAACCGGCTGCGGGTGCTGGTCCAGCGGCCTTAGAAGCGGCCGGACGGGATCACTCGGCGTTGTAGTAGAATGCGCGCCTCGACAAGACGCGCTGAACGAGCCGTAGACCGTCGTGGGAGTATGCAGGTGTTGGAGCTCCCCATCCTGCCAGAGGTTTCGAACGTCCATCCCCTTTGCGCCCGGAGATCCCGCAGGTGACGTCTGACGTGCATCGCGACGTCAGCCGGGCGAAGCGGCAGATGCTGCGCGAGCTGGTCCGCGAGAACGTGGACCTCAAGCAGGGGCGGTTGCCGCGCCGCCTGCGCGCCCGGCCGAGCGTCTGGCACCGGCTGCCGCCGGCGGCCCGCATCGCCATCGCCGTCGTCCTGATCTGCGGCGTGTTCGGCTCCTCTTGGCTGCTGTGGGCGCTGAGCGCCGAGCCGGTCAACCTGACGATCATGGCGGGCCGGCCGCAGGGATCGCCGGTGGCCCAGCCGGCGGTCTCCACGGAGCCCCGTCCCGGCCCGGCGGTCGACGCCTCGGTCTTCCCCCTGGCGGTCCGGCGGGTGGTCATCGACCCCGGCCACGGCGGCGACAGCAACGGCACCCGCGCGCCGCTCGGCCTGGTGGAGAAGGAGCTGGCGCTGGAGATCTCCCAGCGGCTGCGGCGCCTGCTGGAGCGCGACGGCTTCCAGGTGCTGATGACCCGCCAGGACGACCGGGCCGTGACCCTCGACCAGCGCGCCGCCGTCGCCAACGAGGCGGGGGCCGACATCTTCGTCTCGATCCACCTCAACTGGATCGAGAACCTGGGGGCGCGCGGCGTCGAAACCTACTACCTCGGCCCCACCAACGATCCCTATCTCACGCAGTTGGCGGCGGCGGAGAACCGCGACTCCGGCCACTCGATGGCCGACGTCCGGCGTCTCCTTGACCGCATCTACGCCGGCGTCCGGCAGGACAACTCGCGCAAGCTCGCCGAGGCGGTGCAGGCGTCGCTCTTCCGTTCCCTGGGCAAGGTCAACCCGGCCCTCCAGGACCGCGGGGTCAAGGCGGCGCCGTTCATCGTGCTGCTCGACACCGAGATGCCGGCCATCCTCGCCGAGGTCTCCTGCCTCTCGAACGACGAGGAGGCCCGGCTCCTGACCAAACCCCTCTACCGGCAATACATCGCCGAGGCCCTGGCGGCGGGGATCCGCTCCTACGCGGACGCGACGGCGGGGACGGCCTCCCCGGCGGCCCCGCCGACTTCGACTGCCCAGGCCGCTGAGAACCCTGGCGAGAAAGGAACATGAGACATGAGTGACAAGCAGCAGGTCCTCCACGTGGGGATCGACCTGGGGACCTCCCGCAGCTCGATTTCGTCGTCCAACGGGCAGCGGCACGTGGTGGAGAGCTACGTCGGCTGGCCGCTCGACATGGTGGCCCGCAAGGTGTTGAAGAAGCCGGTGCTCATCGGCCACGAGGCGCTGGAGAACCGCTCCATGCTCGACCTCCACCGGCCGCTGGAGCAGGGGCTGATCAAGGAAGGGTCGGAGAAGGACGAGGCGGCGGTGCGCGAGCTGCTCTGGCACCTGCTGAGCCTCGTCGGGGTGGAGAAGGACAGCAAGAACGGCACCCGGGTGCGCGCCGTGGTGGGCGTGCCGGCGGAGGCGCTGCGGGTCAACAAGCAGCACGTGCGCAAGGCGCTCGAAGGCGCGGTCGACAGCCTGATGATCGTCTCCGAGCCGTTCGCCGTGGCCTACGGCCTCGAGGCGCTGATCCACTCGCTGGTGATCGACTCGGGCGCCGGCACCACCGACCTCTGCGTGATGAACGGCCGCCTGCCCACCGAGGACGACCAGCGGACGCTGCCGCAGGCCGGCGACTTCGTCGACGAGCAGCTCGAGCGCCTGGTGCGCACCCGCCACCCGGAGGCGAGCTTCTCCATCCACATGGTGCGCGAGTGGAAGGAGGAGGGGAGCTTCGTGGGGACCACCAAGACGCCGGTGATGGTCACCGTGCCGGTGAAGGGCAAGCCGACGCAGATCGACATCACCCAGGAGATGCGCCAGGCCTGCGAGGCGCTGCTGCCGCCGATGGTCGAGTCGATGCTCGACCTGATCGCCGGGGTGGACCCCGAGTACCAGGAGCGGGTGCGCAACAACGTCGTCCTCTCCGGCGGCACCGGCCTGATCCGCGGCCTGGGCCCGAAGCTGGAGCAGGAGCTCCAGGCGGTGGGCGGCGGCAAGGTCCGCGTCGTCAAGGACCCCATCTTCGTCGGCTCCGACGGCGGCCTCGCCATCGCCCTCGACGCGCCGGAGAACGACTGGGAGAAGCTGTCGGCGTAGGCGGCACGGACGGCACGGACCATCACGGACTGACACGGACGATCACGGACCGGCGGGGGAGGGGGAGGTGGTGCCTCCCCCTGCCTACTGCCGCACGATCTCGACCAGCTCGATGTCGAAGACCAGCATCCCCTGGGGCTTTCCGGGCTCGCCGCGGTAGGCGAGGTTCTTGGGGACCCAGAGGCGCCGCGTCTCCCCCTCGACCATGAGCTGCAACCCCTGGGTCCAGCCGGCGATCACCTCGTCCAGCGAGAAGGTGGACGGCGTGCCGCGCTGGAACGACGAGTCGAACATCTTGCCGTCGGTCGTCCAGCCCGTGTAGTGGACCCGCACCCGGCTGCGGCCGGACGGCTTGCGCGTGCCGGTCCCCGGCGTCAGGACCTTGGAGGCCAGCCCCGACTTCCCCCGTTCGGCGTCGGCCGGCGGGGCGGCGACGTCGGCCGGCACCGGCGGCACCCGCAGGAGGCGGACCAGCTCGACGTCGAACACCAGCGGTCCCCGGGCACCCCGGCCCGAGGAGAGCGACTCCGGGATCCAGAGGCGCCGCTTCTCCCCCGGCACCATGAGCTGCAGCGCCTCCTTCCACCCCGGGCTGGCGGATTCGAGGGCGAGGCTCAACGGCTTGCCGCGCGCCACCGACGAGTCGATCATCTTGCCGTCCGCGGTCCAGCCCGTGTAGTGGATCTCGACGCCGTCCCCGAGGACCGGGCGCTCCGTTCCCGTGCCCGGGGTGAGGATCTTGAAGGCGAGGCCGCTTGCCGTGGTCTGGGCGTCGGCCGGCGGGGCGGCGACGTCCGGTGGCGCGGGGATCGGCGCTGTCGCCGGGGCGGCCGGGGCGGCCGGCGCGGCCGGCGCCTGGGCCAGGGAGAGAGCGGGCAGGAGGATGAGGAGCACGGCGGGCGCGAGCAGACGCAGGGGATTTCTCATGCTCCCCACCGTATCGCGCCAACCGCCGGGAGACAACCCGTTTCAGTCGCGCGACAGCTTCCGGGTCCGGTAGAGCTGCAGCCGGTGGATCCAGCTCTCGAGGCCCGCCGCGGTGATCAGGGCCATGGTGGCGGCGAAGGTCGCCCGCCAGAGCGCGTCCCAGAAAGAGAGGGCGCCGCTCCGGTACATGTCGCTCAGGAGCTGCTCCAGGTTCCGCGCCGCGAAGAGGCCGGCCCACAGCACGACGGCCGCGAGGACGATCAATCCCCCCAGGCTGATCCGGGGATAGACGCGCTCCACCGGCACCTGCCCTTCGGCCCCCTTGTCGAGCTCGGCGATGAGGCGCTCCACCGGCCGCCAGAACCGGGACCGCCACCAGCGCTCCCGCAGGCCCAGGAACCCCTCCCTCGGGGGCTCGTGGACGAGGGCGTCCGACAGGGCCCGGATCAACGGGTCGTCGTTGCCTCCGCAATACCGGAGGAAGGTGTCGAGGGTGATCGTCCCGGCGAAGTAGCGCCGCGCGAAGGCAGCGACGTCCCGCCGCACCGTAGCGTCGTAGTCAGCCATGAAACTTCCCGCTCCCAGGTTGAATCGAATCTTGAGCATGAGTATATCTCCCTGAGTGGCCGTGGGGAAGAGGGTTCGGGAGCCCGGGGGGTACGGTATGATTTCATCCTCTTATCGGGAGCGATGCGATGAACCGGCGGGAGCTGTTGAAATCTCTGGCGGGGAGCGTCGCCTCCTACGCGCTGTTCCGGACGGTCTTCACGCGCGACGCCTTCGCCGCCGCGGTCCAGCCGGTCACCTCCTCCTGGTTGAAGGGGCTCCACGAGATGAGCCTGGACCTCAAGACCGGGACGATCACGCCCGGCCAGTGGCAGGCCAGGATCCAGGAGCTGTTCAACCGGGTCGACGCCGCGGAGCTGATCGCCGCGATCGACTTCGGCAAGCTGACCCAGGGCTTCGAGTACCCCGACCAGGGCGTCAACACCAAGTGGGTGAAGTTCCCCAAGCTCGCCGGGCTGCCGGCGGACCTCGCCTTCTACAGCAAGATCTTCGGCATGAAGCGGGACCGGGCGATCATCCCGCACGGCCACCGCAACATGGTCTCCTGCCACTACGTGCTCCAGGGCGAGCTGCGGCTCCGGCACTACGACAAGGTGGAGGAGGACGGCACCCACATGGTCATCGAGCCGACGGTCGACCAGGCCGCTCCGGTCGGCAGCCACTCGTCGATCTCGGACGAGAGGAACAACATCCACTGGCTGCGGGCGGCCACCGAGACCGCCTTCACCTATGACGTGCTGATCGTCGACCTGCAAGGCAAGAAGTGGGAGGTCGACAACATCGACCCCCATGGGGCGGAGAAGATCGCCGGCGGCCGTCTGCGGGTCCGGAAGCTCGGCCTCGACGAGGCGCTCCGGAAGTACGGGCACGAGGCGCACCACCACACCTAGAGACGGGCCGGTCCCCCGCCGGAACCGGCGGAGGCCGGCCCGGGATCGCTCAGTGGCAGCCGCAGAGGACCTGGCCCTTGGCGCCGACGTAGAGGCCGCAGGTGGTCGGGGCGGCGCAGCGGACCGTCTCGCAGATCTCGGCGCACTGCTGCGGCGTGATGGGAGGATCCGCCGGGGCCGGCGCGGAGAGTCCGAGGGTCAGGGTGACAACGGCCAGCACGAGCATCAATCGAAGCTTCATGGGGTACTCCACAAGTGGTCTCGAGGATCAGTCCTCTAGCACTTGAAAGTGCGCTGGTCCCATCGAAGCGAGCCGCTCTCCCGCTCCGTTGACTTGGCCCGCTCCCAGGCTTAGCCTAATCGCGAAAGGAGAGAAGCGATGAGAAAGCGTGCCAAGAAGCTGGCTCTCAGCCGGGAGACCGTGCGCCATCTGCAAGGCTCCCATCTCCACCACATCCGCGGC
>DASPJI010000122.1:0-6178 GCA_035628695.1 Thermoanaerobaculia bacterium
GACGCTGTTCATGACTCTGCTCTCCGGAGTCGCGGCGCTGCTCGAGCGCTACACCGGGCAGGACGATGTGGTCGTCGGCTCGCCGATGGCGGGGAGGACCCGCTCCGAGCTCGAAGGGCTCATCGGCTTCTTCATCAACACGCTCGCCCTGCGTCTCGATCTCTCCGGCGACCCCGCCTTCGGCCGTCTGCTGGAGCGGGTGCGGGCGGCCTGCCTGACCGCATACGACCACCAGCACGTGCCGCTCGAGAAGCTGGTCGCCGAGCTGCAGCCCTCCCGTAACCTGGCGCGCTCGCCCCTGTTCCAGGTCCTCGTCCAGCTCCACAACGCGCCGCGGGGCCCTATCGACCTACCGGGGCTGGTGCTGTCGCCGGTGACTGGCGAGGAGGACACCGCCAAGTTCGACCTGGTCCTCAACGGCGTGGAACGAGGAGAGGAGCTCGGTCTGGTGCTCGGCTACAGCGCCGAGCTGTTCGAGCGGGCCACCATAGAACGGCTGGCCGATCATCTCGCCACTCTCCTCGCCGGCGCGGTGGCCGAGCCGGCCTGCCCGCTCTCCGACCTGCCGCTGCTGAGCGGTCCGGAGCGCGGCCAGCTCCTCGTCGGCGCACTGCCCGCCGATCCGTGCCTGCACCAGATCTTCGCGGCGCGCGCGGCCGCCAGTCCCGGGGCGGTCGCTCTGGTCAGCGACGGCGATCGGCTCACCTATGGCGAGCTCGAGTCCCGTGCCAACCAACTGGCGCGGTTCCTGGCCGCCCGCGGCATCGGCCCCGGAGTCCTGGTAGGGCTCTGCCTGGAGCGCTCCTTCGACCTGGTGACCGCCATCCTCGGCGTGCTCAAGGCTGGCGGCGCCTACCTGCCGCTCGACCCCGACGTGCCGCCCGCGCGCGTGGCATTCATGCTGGAGGACAGCCGTGTGCCCCTGCTGCTGACCCAGGAGGGGCTGCGCGAGCGCCTGCCGGCGGGCGCCGCCGGCGTGGTCTGTCTCGATGGGGACGAGGCGCTCATCGCACAGGAGAGCCCGGCCCCCTGGTCCGCGCCGTCCTCGCCCGACGATCCCGCCTACGTCATCTACACCTCCGGGTCGACCGGCAGGCCCAAGGGTGTGGTCGTCCGCCACGCCAACGTGACCCGGCTGTTCGAGGCCACCGCGCCATGGTTCGGCTTCGATGGCGCGGATGTGTGGACCCTGTTCCACTCCTACGCCTTCGACTTCTCGGTCTGGGAGATCTGGGGGGCCCTGCTCTATGGTGGGCGGCTGGTGATCGTCCCCTACCGGGTCAGCCGTTCGCCGGCGGACTTCCACGCGCTGCTGGCCCGCGAGAAGGTGACGGTGCTCAATCAGACCCCGTCGGCCTTCCGCCAGCTTTCCTGGATCGATCAGGAGAGAGAGCCTGGCACCCTCGCTCTCCGGCTGGTGATCTTCGGTGGCGAGGCGCTCGAGCTGCAGAGCCTGGCGCCCTGGCTCGATCGCTACGGGGATGCCCGACCGCGCCTGGTCAACATGTACGGCATCACCGAGACCACGGTGCACGTTACCTACCGCGAGATCTCGCGGGCCGACCTGCAGGCCGGGCGCGGCAGCGTCATCGGACGGCCTATCCCGGACCTGACGCTGCACGTCCTAGACCGGCGAGGGAATCTGCTGCCCATGGGCGTTCCGGGCGAGCTCTACGTCGGTGGGGCAGGGTTGGCGCAGGGATATCTGGCGCGGCCGGAGCTGACCGCCGAGCGCTTCGTCCCCGATCCGTTCGGATCCGTCCCGGGCGCCCGCCTCTATCGCTCGGGCGACCTGGCGCGCCGGCTGGTGGACGGCGACCACGAGTACCTGGGGAGGATCGACCGGCAGGTCAAGATCCGCGGTTTCCGCATAGAGTTGGGGGAGATCGAAGCGGCGCTCGCGTCCTATCCCGGCGTGCGGGAGGTGACAGTGATGGCGCGGGAGGGCGCGGCGAGCGGTGAGCGGCGGCTGGTCGCCTATGTCGGGGCGGCGGCCGAGCCGGCCCCCGGTGCGCTACGCGCCTACCTGGCGGCGCGGCTGCCGGACTACATGCAGCCGTCAGCCGTGGTGACGCTGCCGTCTCTGCCTCTCACCGCCAACGGCAAGGTCGACCACGGCGCCCTGCCCGATCCGAACGCGGTGCTCGCCGGCCACCGCGAGCCGGAGACGGAGCTCGAGCGGGCTCTCGCCGGCCTCTTCCGCGACATCCTGAAGGCCGGACGCGTCGGGATCGACGACGACTTCTTCGCCCTGGGAGGCAGCTCGATCACCGGCGCCATGCTGATCAATCGCCTGCAGCGGGAGCTGGGGGAGATCGTGCAGGTGGTGGTGATCTTCGATCACCCCACCGTCGGACGGTTGGCCGCCTACCTCCGCGAGCAGCACCCCGAGGGGGTGACCCGGTGGCTCCCCCAGGAGACCCCGGCCGTGCCGGTCGCCGCCGAGAGCGCCGCCGGCCGGGTGGACGAGGGGATGGTGGAACGGTTGCGGCAGCTCGTCCCATCCTTCCCCGCGTCGTCGGCTTCGTTCTCCCTCGCCGCGCGGGGAGCGAAGAACCCTCCCGCGCTGTTCGTGCTGGCGCCTCCCCGCTCGGGCACCACCCTGTTGCGGGTGATGCTCGGCGGGCATCCGCGGCTGTTCGCGCCCCCCGAGCTCGAGTTGCTCGGGTTCCCCACGATGGCGGACCGCCGCGCGGCCTTCGCCGGCCGCGACAGCTTCTGGCTCGAAGGTCTGCTGCGGGCGCTCAAGGAGATGCGCGGCGGTTCGCCCGAGGAGGTGCGCGCCTGGGCCGAGGAGCACGAGCGGCGGGGGACGCCGACGCTGGATCTCTACGCGCTGCTGCAAGAGGAGCTGGCGGGGCGCTGGCTGGTCGACAAGACCCCGTCCTACGCCCTCGATCCCGCGGTGCTGCGCCGCGCCGAGGAGGGCTTCACGGCGGCGCGCTACCTCCACCTGGTCCGCCACCCCTGCGGCATGATCCGCTCGTTCGAGGAGGCCAGGCTCGATCAGATCTTCTTCCGCCGCGCGCACCCGTTCACCCGCCGGCAGTTGGCGGAGCTGATCTGGGTGGTCTCGCACCAGAACATTCTGAGCTTCCTGGCCGATGTTCCGGCCGACCGCCAGCACACGGTGCGCTTCGAAGAGCTGCTCGCCGCGCCCGAGCGGGTCCTGGGGGGGGTCTGCGATTTCCTCGGCCTGGAGTATCACCCGGACATGGCCCGCCCCTACGAGGGGGGATCGGCGCGGATGACCGACGGCCTCCATGCCGCGTCGCGGATGCTGGGAGACGTCAAGTTCCACCAGCACTCCGGAGTGGACGCGGAAGTGGCGGAGAGGTGGCGGGACGGCCTCCGCGAAGCGGATCTCGGCTCGCCGGCGCGGCGGGTCGCCGCCGCGCTCGGGTATCCGCCGGGCCCGCGCGGGCTCGACCGAGGGGCACGCATCGAGCGGGGCACCTGGGGACCGGGCGAGCCGCTGCCACTGTCGTTCGCCCAGGAGAGGCTCTGGTTCCTCGACCAGCTCCATCCCGGCACGGCCACCTACAACATCCCTGTGGCCCTGCGCCTGCTGGGCCGTCTCGACGTGGCCGGCTTGCGGGCCGCCTTGACGGAAGTTGCGCGCCGGCACTCGGTCCTGCGCACCACCTTCGCGTCCGCGGACGGGCGGCCGGTCCAGGTGGTGCAGGCGGCGCAACCCGTTCCGCTGCCGCTCGTGGACCTGGCCGGTTTGCCGCCGGATGAACGGGAGAGGGAGGCGCTCCGTGTGGCGGGGGAGGCGAGCCGGCGGCCGTTCGACCTCGCCCGCGGTCCGGTGCTGCGGGCCGGGCTGTTGCGCCTCGGCGAGGCAGAGCACGTGGCGCTGGTCGGCATGCACCACATCGCTAGCGACGGCTGGTCTGTAGGCGTGTTGATCCGCGAGCTGGGGGCGCTCTGGCCGGCGCTGGGCCGGTCGGGCTCGCCGCCACTGCCCGAGCCCGCCATTCAATATGCCGACTTCGCGCTCTGGCAGAGAGCCTGGCTCACCCCGGAGAGACTGGCGGCGAACCTCGGGGACTGGAGAGAACGGCTGGCGGACCTGCCGCCCCTCGATCTGCTGCCGGACCGGCCGCGCCCACCCTTCGCCAGCGGTCGGGGCGCGACCCTGTCGTTCCCGCTGCCGCCGCATCTGGGCGAGGCGCTGGCGGTCGCCGGCCTGCGGACCGGCGCGACGCTCTTCATGGCCGCTCTCGCGGGGTTCATGGCGCTGCTGAGCCGCTACGCGGGGCAGGACGACTTCGCGGTGGGGACCCCTGTCGCGGGGCGCCACCATGCCGAGCTCGAGGAGCTGATCGGGTTCTTCGTCAATACCCTGGTATTGCGCGCCGGCCTCGAGGGCTCCCCCGGGTTCGACGAGCTCGTCGGCCGGGTGCGGCAGACCGTCCTGTGGGCCTTCGGCCATCAGGACGTGCCCTTCGAGCGTCTGGTCGAGGAGCTCCAGCCGCAGCGGGACCTCGCCCGTCCGCCCCTGTTCCAGGTGATGTTCTCCCTGCAGAACGCCTCATCCGAGAGGTTGGCGCTGCCGGGGCTCAGCCTGCACTCTTTGCAGCAGGCCGTGACGACGGCGAAGTTCGAGCTGACCCTGTCTCTCGCCGAGACCGTGGCGGGCCTCGCCGGGGAGATCGAATACGCCACCGATCTGTTCGATCGCACGACGATCTCACGGCTGGCGGAGCACTTCGCGGCCCTGCTGTCGGCGGCCGTAGCCGCGCCGTCGATCCGCCTGACGGACCTGCCGCTGCTCGGCGCGGCCGAGCGCCAGCAGCTCCTGCTGGAGTGGAACGACACGCAGGTGACCCGGCGGGGAGCCGCCGTGCGCATCCACGAGCTGTTCGAGGAGCAGGCGGCGCGGCGTCCCCAGGCTCCGGCCGTATCCGGGCAGGGGACGACGCTCTCCTATGCCGAGCTCGAGGCGCGCGCCAACCGGCTGGCGCGCCGCCTGCGGCGCCTCGGCGTGGGGCCGGAGACACGCGTCGCTCTTTGCGTCGACAGATCGCCGGAGATGGTGGTGGCGCTCCTCGGCATCCTCAAGGCCGGCGGAGCGTATGTGCCGCTCGATCCGGCGCACCCGGCCGAGAGGCTGGCGCTGGTGCTCGATGACAGCGCGCCGCAGGCGCTGGTCACGGAGGAGCGCTGGCTGGACCGGCTGGCGTTCGACGGTCCGCGGATCCTCTGCCTGGACCGCGACCGCGAGTCGATCCACGCCGAGGAGGCCGCCGCTCTGGGAGCGCCAACCGGCGGCGGAGCGGAGAGCCTGGCCTACGTCATCTACACCTCGGGGTCGACCGGCCGGCCGAAGGGTGTCTGCCTGCCGCACGGCGCGGTGGTGAATTTCCTGTTCGCCATGGTGGAGCGGCTGGGCCTCGGGGCGGACGACGTGGTGCCGGCGCTGACGACGTTGACGTTCGACATCGCCGGGCTGGAGATCTATCTGCCCCTGGCGCTCGGCGGCCGGGTGGAGGTGATCGGTGGCGAGGAGGGCTCCGACGGCCACCGGCTGGCGGCGCGCCTGGCCGCGGCCGGAGTCACGGCCATGCAGGCCACGCCCGCGACCTGGCGTCTGCTGCTCGATGCCGGATGGAGCGGACGGGAGGGCTTCAAGGCCCTCTGCGGCGGTGAGGCGCTGCCGCGGAGCCTGGCGGCGGAGCTGCTGGCACGCGGTGCCGGGCTGTGGAACCTGTACGGTCCGACGGAGACGGCGATCTGGTCGGCCACGGGATCGGTGGCGCCGGCGGGGGAGGCCGTCGCCGTGGGCCTGGGGCGTTCCATTGCCAATACGCGGCTCCATGTCGTGGACCGCCGGTTCGAGCCGGTGCCGCCGGGGGTGACCGGCGAGCTGCTGATTGCCGGCGCGGGAATGGCGCGCGGCTACTGGGACCGGCCGGATCTGACTGCGGAGCGGTTCCTGCCAGACCCGTGGAGCAAGCCCGGCGGGGCGCGGCTCTACCGGACCGGTGACCTCGTGCGCCATCGCGCTGACGGGGAGCTGGAGTTCCTCGGCCGCGTCGACCACCAGATCAAGCTGCGCGGCTTCCGCATCGAGCTGGGGGAGATCGAGGTCGCGCTGCTGCGGCACTCCCAGGTGAGTCAGGCCGCGGTCGTGGTGGTGGGCGAGGGGACCGACCGGCGGCTGGTGGCCTGT
>DASPJI010000123.1:0-5313 GCA_035628695.1 Thermoanaerobaculia bacterium
CGGATGATGGCTGCGCTATCAAGGAGGTGCTGAGAGGTGTGCCTACGCGCATGTCACTGACATTTCCCAACTTCGGGGTGGAATCGTCGCTCGTTCAACGACTCCGTATACATTGGGGTGAGAATCCGTATTGCCATGAAGAACGGTCTGTGGACTTCGAAAAGATCGCCTTCTCAGACGACGGCGTCTCTTCCTCGAAGAGAGCAGGCAATGGCAATAGTGGCGACGGCGGCGGAGGAGCTGCAAAGGGCAAGGGCGGCCTGCTGCAGCGGTTCGGGGATCAAATCATGAACAGGCTCGAGGGCGCCGCCACGGAGATGCTCGACAAGGAGATCAACAAGCTTACCGGCGATGACGATGAGGAAGAGGAGGCGGAAGAAGAAGACGCCAAGCCCAAGAAAAAGAAGAAGGAGTAGCCGCTCGGCACTCGAGGACGAACGGCCATGGACTACCAGGACTTCGTGCTGCAACTCGATCGCGCTCCCGGTGGGGACGGTTTCATCACTCGCGTGATCCGTTCGCCCGCGGGCGAGGCCGAGGCCCCGTTCGTCAATCCGGTCCGGCCGCAGGATCTCGATTTCCTCTGGGAGGGGGCGGAGGATGCCCGCAAGGCGGAGGGGATTGGCAACACGAGAGACGCGGTGTCCATGGCCTCCTCGACGGCGCGAGACCAGGTGGAGGCGGAGCGCTCGCTCGAAGAGTTGGGAGAGCGCCTCTTTCTGGCCCTGTTCCATGGGCCGGTGCGGAGCTGCTGGGCGCGCAGCCTGGAGCAGTCGGTGCACGACCCCGAAAAGGGGCTGCGGCTCAAGCTGCAGGTGAACCTGGAAGACCGGGCCCTCGCCCCCCTGATGGAGCTGCCTTGGGAGTACCTGTTCTCTCCCGAGCATCGTGGGTTTCTGGGGCTCCAACGCCAAACACCCATCCTTCGTCACGTGCGGCTGCCTCTACCTCCGGGGCAGCCGCCGGTGGCGCAGGCCCTCCGAGTGCTCATCGTGTCCTTACAGCCGGAACGGATGCGCCGGTTGAGCCTGGCCCGCGAGAGCGAGCGGATCGCCTCCGTCCTCGCGAAGCTTCCCGGAGTCCAGGCGCTGCCGCTGCACAACCCTACGGTCGAGACCCTGCGGGATACCCTGCTGCGCCAGCAGTTCCACGTCCTCCATTTCATGGGCCACGGAGGCTTCGACACCGCGAGCGGGCAGGGAGTCCTCTACTTCGCCGGGGAGGGCGGTGCCTCGGTGCCCGTGGGCGGGAGGCTCCTGGCCTCACACCTCACCGGCCTGCCATCCCTCCGCCTGGTCTTCCTGAATGCCTGCGATACGGGGCGCTCCAACGCCAGCGCGCCGTTCGCCGGAGTGGCCACGGCCCTGCTGCGGGCCGGCCTGCCGGCGGTCATCGCGATGCAGCAGCCGATCCGCGACGGCGCGGCCCTGGAGCTCAGCCGCGCCGTGTACCGGCGCCTCGCCGCAGGCGACCCGATCGACGCCGCGGTCACCGAAGGGCGCCTCGCCATCGCCCGGGGCCATGGCGCGCTGCTCGAGTGGGGCACGCCCGTCCTTTTCCTGCGCTCGGACGACGGCCGGCTGTTCGAGGCCGCCGCCAAGCCCAGCGCGCCGCCCGCCGAGCCGCTCGCTCCCTTGTTCCCGGCCGCGCCCCCCGCTCCAGCGCGCCAGGGGTCCCGGAGGCTCCTCTCCTCGTTGCTGATCGCCGCCGTGCTGGCCGGAGCCGCCGGCATCGGGGCGTCGCGCTGGCTGGCCAGCCCCGCGGAGGAGAGCAGGGGGCCGGCCCGGCAGCAGGAGGCGGTCGTGGAGCCGAGCCCCACCCCTGAGCCGGCTCCCACGCCCGAGAAAGAGGAGAAGAGGCTGGTCAGAGGGGACGTCGTCCAGCCAACGCGAACGGTTCCCCGGGATGAGCCGCCGGCGCCCCGGGTAGAGAAGGAGGAGGCGCCTCCCGCGCCGCCCCCGAGCTCTCCCGGCTCCTACGTGGTCAGCGACGGCGGCTCGGTCTCCATACCCGTCCTGGAGGTCGACGTCGGGGCTTCGTTCCATGGACGGGAGGGCTACCCCTTTGCCCGCTTCTGGATCGCGCCCTGGGGAGGCGAGATGCTCCAGCAGCCGCCGATCATGGGGCCGAAGTCGATCGCGTTCCCGGCGCCGGACGGCACCTATCACCTCGACGTCCTCACCCTCGACTTCGAGGGGAAGCGGGCCACCGTGCGGGTGCGCTTCGCCTCCTGACCCCTGTATGCTCCCCCGCACCATGGACGTCACCACCATCCCCATCCTCCCCTGCCGTGACCTCGACGAGACGCTGTCGTTCTATGGCGCCCTCGGGTTCGTCCTCGAGTTCGAGCAGACCGAGCCCGATGTCTACGCCATCCTGCAGCTCGAGGGGGCCGAAATCCACTTCTTCGGCCATCCCGGCGTCGACCCCTGGACCTCCCACGCCGGCTGCTATGTCCGGGTCTCCGACGCCGACGCGATCTATGCCCGATGGTCCCAACTGGGCCTGCCGACGAAGGGCATCCCGCGGCTCGACGCCATCGCGGACAAGCCGTGGGGGATGCGCGAGCTCGCTGTCGTCGATCCCAGCGGCAACCTGATCCGCGTCGGCCAGATTCTGGAGTGATCGCGTTGGCACCTCCCTTGTGATGAATGCGCACAGACGTATCGGGACATGGAGGCGCAGCTCTCCGTGTCCTCTGGAGCGCAAACGACGGCACCATGCGGTTTCAAGGCATGGACCGCAATGGCGCCGGCCGGATCACGCGCGACGAGTGGCGCGGCAACGATCAGTCGTTCAGCCGCCATGACTGGAACGGCGACGGCGTCCTCTCCGGCGAGGAGGTCCGCCCCGGCGGCCGCCGCGGCGGCGATGACGACGACCGCGAGCCGGGCCGCTTCGACCGCCTCGACACCAACGACGACGGCTACATTTCCCGCGCGGAGTGGCCGTTCGACGACCAGCTCTTCGATCGCCTCGACCAGAACAACGACAACCGGGTGAGCCGGGGTGAGCTCGACGTCCTCGGGCGTGAGGGTGACTGGGAGGACCGCTTCGACCTGATGGACGAGAACGGCGACGACCGCGTGAGCCGTGGCGAGTTCATTGGCCGGACGGGTCTTTTCGACCGCTGGACCGCAATGACGACAATTTCCTCAGCGCCGAGGAGTTCCGGGAAGGCGTCGAGGGGAGCGGCGGTGGCGTCCGCGGTGAGGACCGGACCTTCCGGCGCCTCGACCGCAACGGCGACGGCTATCTTACCTTCGAGGAGTGGCAGCGCCGGGACGATGACTGATCCGGGCTGACTTCCCGCTGAATCCGGGCCCCCGCTCCCGTCCCGACGGGGGTGGGGCTTTCCTCTCTCCATCCCCTCGTCACGGCCCCGTCACGGGGAATTGACACCCCTAATGCTCAGTTATAGGATAAGGAAGGCCGGCGTGGGCCGGCCCTTTCTTATGGCTACTATATGCTCAAGATGAGCATAGGGGGAGATCGGATGAGCATCCTGGAGGCTTCGCGTCACCGTGCCGCGCTGGACTTCACTCCGGAGGTGGCCCGCGCCACCGCCCCGATCCGGGAGCGGGTGCGTTCGGTCATCCCCGACGTCGAGTGGCCGCTGCACGCCCCCTACATTGCCGCGATCAACGAGCTGAAGCAGGAGCTCGGGGCGGCCATCCTGGTCCACAACTATCAGACGCCGGAGATCTTCCACGGCGTGGCCGACTTCACCGGCGACTCCCTGGCCCTGGCCCAGTACGGCGCCAGGACGGACGCCGAGGTCATCGTGCTGGCCGGCGTCCACTTTATGGCCGAGACGGCGAAGATCCTGTCGCCGGAGAAGACGGTGCTGATCCCGGACCTCTATGCCGGCTGCTCGCTGGCGTCGTCGATCACGGCCGAGGACATCCGGCTGCTGCGGCAGCGCTACCCGGGCGTGCCGGTGGTGACCTACGTCAACACCTCGGCCGCGGTGAAGGCCGAGTCGGACATCTGCTGCACGTCGGCGAACGCCGTCGCGGTGGTGGAGTCGCTGGGCGTCGACCGCGTCATCTTCCTGCCCGACGAGTTCCTGGGCAAGTATGTGGCGCAGCAGACCGACGTCGAGGTCATCCTCTGGAAAGGGCACTGCGAGGTTCACGAGCGCTTCACCGGCGCCGAGCTGCGGGCGTACCGCGAGGCGCACGGCGGCGACATCCACATCCTGGCGCACCCCGAGTGCCCGCCGGACGTGCTGGCCGAGGCCGACTTCGTGGGCTCGACGGCGGCGATGATCTCGCACGTCGGCGAGCGCCGGCCGAAGCGGGTGGTCATGGTGACGGAGTGCTCGATGAGCGACAACGTGGCCGTGGAGTTCCCGGATGTCGAGTTCGTCCGCCCCTGCTCGCTCTGCCCGCACATGAAGCGGATCTCGCTGCCGGGCATCCTGCGCTCCCTCCAGCGGATGGAGCACCAGGTGGAGGTCGGCCCCGAGGTGGCCGGCCGGGCCCGCCTGGCCCTCGAGCGGATGCTCGCCGTCGGCCGCAAGGAGATGAAGGGAGCGGCGCGATGACCCAGGCCTCCCGTGGCTTCGACGGCGTGGTGTCGTCCGACGTCCTGGTGGTGGGCGGCGGCGTGGCGGGATTGACGGCGGCGCTCGGCTGCGTGCCCCGGCGGGTGACGGTCCTCACCAAGGCCCCCCTCGGCGGGGGGGGCGCCAGCGTTTGGGCCCAGGGCGGCGTTGCCGTCGCCGTGGGCCGGGACGACTCGCCAGCCCTGCACTCCGCCGACACCCTGTCGGCCGGCGCCGGGCTCAACGACGCCGCGGTCGTGGACCTTCTGACCGGCGAGGGGCCGCGGCGCGTCCGCGCCCTGCTGGAGATGGGGGCCCGCTTCGACCGCGACGCCGCGGGCGGCCTGGCCCTCGGCCGCGAGGCCGCCCACAGCCGGCGGCGCATCCTTCACGCCCAGGGCGACGCCACCGGCGCCGAGATCGTGCGCACCCTCATGGAGGCGGTGCGCCGCACGCCCGAGATCCGGGTGGAGGAGGGGGCCTTCGCCCTCGATCTGGTCACCGATCCCGCGAGCGGCGAGGTGGTCGGGCTGGTGGCGGTGCACGCCGACGGCCGCCGGCTGCTCCATCTGGCGCCCGCCGTGGTGCTGGCCACCGGCGGCCTGGGGCAGCTCTATCTCCACACCACCAATCCCCGCGAGGCCACCGGCGACGGCATCGCCATGGCGGCGCGGGCCGGCGCCCGCCTGGTGGACCTGGAGTTCGTACAGTTCCATCCCACGGCGCTGGCGGTTCCCCCCGCGGACGATTCGGAGGAGGGGAGC
>DASPJI010000124.1:0-3333 GCA_035628695.1 Thermoanaerobaculia bacterium
AGGTCGTCGGCGAGCTGCAGCTCTTCGACGAAGCGGCCGTGGACGCCATGAACGTGGCCGTCCACCTTCTTCAGTCACCCGAGTCGCTGGCGTATCTTCTGGAGGCGGCGGGAGCTGTAGCCCTCGAACGTTGCGGGGCGATCCTCGACGAGCGGGTCGGCGACGGTACGACCCCGGTGCAGGCCGGGGAGTAGGGCTTCCGCATCGAGATGGAGAGAGTCGCCGCCGTCAGGACCCGTCCTGGCGGCGGTTTGACCCGCGGGGCAAGCAACACGACCTACCAATGACACCGCTCGACCTGTGATCAACACCTCTTGCCCTTGGGGTCGAACGTCTCGCCCCCGGGGGCAGATCGCTTGCCCCGTGGGTCAAGTACGTCGCCCCAGAGGTCAGACCGCTTGCCCCGTGGGGCAGGCACATCACCCCAGAGGTCAGACCGCTCGCCCCGTGGGTCAGGCACGTCACCCCAGGGGTCAGACCGCTCGCCCCTCAGGGCAGATGGCTCGACCCTTGGGTCAAACCGCTTGACCCTGGCGAGAATCCCCGCCGAGCAGCGCCGTAGTAGACTCCCGTCCCGTGGCCCTGACCGCGACCATCTACAACTTCGACATCTCCCTGTCCGACGTGGACCGCGGCGTCTACGAGGCGCTGGCGGTGCGCGTGGCCCTCCATCCCTCCGAGACGATGGAGTACCTGCTGAGCCGGCTGTTCGCCTACTGCCTGGAGTACGAGGAGGGGATCACCTTCTCCAAGGGGGGCATCTCGGACGGGGACCAGCCGCCGCTCTGGGTCGCGACCCCCGACGGCCGAATGAAGACCTGGATCGAGGTCGGCATGCCAGACCCCGAGCGGTTGAACAAGGCGGGGAAGGGGGCGGAGCGGGTCGTCGTCTACACTCACCGGGACCCGGCCCAGATCCGCCGCCAAGCGGAAGGGGAGCGCATCCACCGCGCGGGCGAGGTCCGCATCTTCGCTCTCGACAAGCAGCTCCTCGCCGGCCTCGCCCCTCTCATCGACCGCCGCACGAAGATGGAGATCTCCGTCACCGGCGGCCACCTCTACGTCAACGTGGCCGGCCGCAGCCTCTCGGGCGAGGTGACTGAGCACCGGCTGGAGTAGAAACGAAACCGCCCGACATCCCTCACCGGGAGTTCTAGGCAGGAAGGCCGGACAGCTCCGCCAGGAGGAAGGCGCGGGCCTTGCGCCAGTCGCGCTTGGCCGTCCTCTCGGTCATGCCCTGGGCCTCGCCGATCTCGGCGAAGCCCAGCCCGGCGAAGAAGCGGAGCTCGACCAGGCGGGCGAGGCGGGGGCTCGTCGCTTCCAGGCGCTGGAGGGCGGCGTCGAGGGCGAGCAGCTCTTCCTGCAGCGCGTAGCTCGACTCGGCCTCTGGCTCCTGGGCCCCGGTCGCGTCCAGGGAGACCACGTCGCCCGAACGTTTGGCGGCGTCCCGGCGCCGGGCGTAGTCCACCACCACGTGCCGCATGACCCGGGCGGCGAGATTGAAGAAGTGGGCGCGGTCGCCGGCGCTGAGGCTCCCCGGCTGGGCCAGGCGCAGATAGGCCTCGTGCGCCAGGACGGTGGTCCCCAGGGTGTCGCCGGCCCGGCCGCGGGCGGCGAGCTGGGCGTGGGCGAGGCGATGGAGGTCCTGATAGACGCGGTCGAACAGGGCGTCGGAAGCGGGGTTGTCTCCGGCCCGGACCGCCGCCAGCAGTTGGGTGATCCCCTGGGTGTTGTCGTGGGATTCCATGGAGAAGGTTCTCTCTATCTATGAGGCGCGGCGGAGGAGGGCCTCCGCCTCGCGGGTATCCGGATGGTCGGGGCCGCGGAAGCCGCGCAGGCGGGCCACGGCGTCGGTGAGGTCCTGCCGCGCCCGCGCCTCATCCCCGACAGCGAGGGCGATGCGGCCGCTGGCCAGCAGGAACCGGTTGAGCGTGGGATGGCCGGCGTTTTCGTGGCGCAGCACGGCGATCGCCGCGTCGATCCGCTGGCGCGCCTCGGCCAGGCTCCCGGGATCGCCCCGCGCCAGCAGGTCGAGGGCAATGAGGTAGTCCGAAAAGGCCACCCCCACGTGCTTCTCGGTACCGAAGATCTTCACCTCGATCTGCCGCGCCTGCCGGTGCAGGGCCAGCGCCTCGTCGATCCGCCCCTCCCGCCACGCCACCTCGCCCAGGTGCTTGAGGGCGCTGCGGTTGCCGTCGCTCTCCGGCTCCGTGCGCGCGTAGTGGTCCACGACTTCGGACAGCGTCCGCCGGGCCTCGCCGAGGCGGCCGAGCCGGAGCTGGGCGATCCCCTGGCTGATGCGCGAGCCCCACACCAGCGGGTGATCGGCCTCCAGCTTGGTCCGCAGGAAGCGCTCCGCCTCGCTGAACTGTCGCTCCGCCTCGGCGTAGCGCTCCTGGCTCATCATGCAGATGCCCAGGTAGCACCGCGCCGAGCCGATCTCGAAGTGGTCGAGCGGCTCGAGGATGCGGATCGCCTCGCGCAGCGTCGCCTCGGCCTCGGGGAAGCGCCGCATCTCGCTGAGCAGGAATCCCTGGGCGATCCGGGTGAAGGCCACCTGGCGGTGCCGCGGCCCCAACTCCGCGCGTTGCAGGGCGAGGACGGCGTCGAACTCTGCCGCGGCCTCCTGATGCCGGTCGAGGCTCTCGAGCAGGTCGGCGAGGCCACGGCGGGCATACGACACTTCGAGCCGGGTCACCTGGGGGGACGCTTCGAGGATGGCGAGGGCCTGGCGGACGGCCTGCTCGGCCTCGGCGAAGCGCGACAGGTCGCCCAGCACTTCGGCGCGGTTGATGAGCAGCCGCGCGGTCTGGACGCTCGTGGGACCGAAGTGCCGGCGGTTGGCCTCCAGCAGCTCCTCGACGAGGGCGAGGGCCCGCTCAGGCTCCGCCTGGTGCCGGAGCAGGAAGACGCGGACACGGTCGAGGCGCTGCCGGTCCGGGCTTTCCGGGCCGGCATGCCGCTCGAAGGCGGGCCCTGCCCGCTCGGCCAGCCGGATCGCCTCTTCCAGACGGCCACGGTTGGCGGCCAGCTCGGCCAGGGTGGTGAGGCTCTGGGCCACCGGCACCGACTCGGCGCCGAACAGCGCGCGCCGCCGGGCGAGGGCGGTGGACGCCGCCTCCGCCGCCGGGTCGAACTGGCCGAGGCTGCCCTGGATCTGGGCGATGGCGTCGAGCAGCTCGGCCTGGATCCGCGGCTCCCGGGCGAGCTCGGTCTCCACCCGCTTGGCGCCCGCGGCGAGGATCTCGCCGGCGGTCAGGTCCGGGCCCTGGCCGGTCTCCGGGTCGGCCTGCCTGAAGATGGACACCAGCAGCTCCTTGACCTGCTCGGCCC
>DASPJI010000125.1:0-5574 GCA_035628695.1 Thermoanaerobaculia bacterium
TCCCGGAAGTCGCCGATGCTGAAGCTGACCCCGCCGTCCTGCCAGTAGAAGAGGCTCCAGACGATGGCCTCGATCTGCTTGCGGATCGCCCGGTAGACCTCCCCCGGCGACAGGATGCCGCGCTCGATCAGCAGCACGCCGTAGCGCTTGTTGGAGCGCTGGCGCTCGCGCATCGTCTCCGCCACGACCTCCGCCGTCAGCACGCCGTTCCTCTCGAGGTAGCTGCCGAGGCTGTCGTCGCGGTCCGTCGAGGAGGCATGGACGACGTTGCCTTCCTTCAGGAAGACACGCTTGACGACCCCCTCACGGCTCGCCTCGATCACTCCCGGGACCTGGAAGCGGTCGATGGTGGACAGGATCTCCGGCAGCGCGGTCTGCGCCAGATCCCCACGGTATTGGAACGTGCTCTCGACGGTCACCAAGGTGGGACCTCCCTCTCCTCGATGCAAACGACAACCAGGATCACGAGTGAAAAGCTGCCGAAGTATACCATTCCGCTAATATAGGGGTCCCCAGGAGGAGGTCCCTGCCCTTGATGCTCCATCCCGACGAGGCCTGGCGCCGGATCGCCGAGCACCTCACTCCCCTGCCGGAGGAGCGCCTGGCACGGCGTGCGGCGGCCGGCCGGGTGCTGGCGCGACCGCTGGCGGCGACGGTGGACGTCCCGGCGGCCGACGTGTCGGCCATGGACGGCTACGCGCTGGCCGGCCCCGTGCCGCCGGGCGAGCCGCGGCCGGTGTCGGGCACGGTGGTGGCGGGCGATCCGCCCGGCTTCGAGCTGCGGCCTCCGTCCGTGGCCCGCATCATGACCGGCGCGCCGGTGCCGCGGGGTGCGGACCGGGTGATCCCGGTGGAGCTGTCGGATGGCGGCCGGGAGGAGGTGGTCTTCCGGGGGGAGGCCGCGGCGGGCGAGCACATCCGCCGGCGGGGCGAGATCCTCCGCGCCGGCGACCCCTTGTCGCCGGCGGGGTCGCTCCTCACCCCCGGCGCCCTGGCGCTCCTCGCCACCCACGGCTATGGAGAGGTGCCGGTCCATCGCGCGCCGGCGGTGGCCGTCCTCGCCACCGGCGACGAGGTGGTGCCGCCGGACAGCGAGCCGGGGCCGGGACAGCTCCGGGACTCGCATACCGACTTTCTGCTCGCCGCCGGCGCCTCGCTAGGGCTCCGCTTCACCTCCCTGGGGATCGCTCCCGACCGGGTGGACGAGCTGCGGGAGAGGGTGCGGACCGGCCTGGCCGGCGATGTCCTCCTCCTCTGCGGCGGGGTCTCCATGGGGGAATTCGATCTCGTGGAGGGGGTGCTGGCGGACCTCGGCTGCCGCGCGGTCTTCGACGCCGTGGCGATCCAGCCCGGCAAGCCGCTGGTCTTCGCGACCCACCCGGGCGGCCTGGTCTTCGGCCTGCCGGGCAACCCCGCATCGGTGATGGTGGCGTTCTGGCTCTTCGTCCGTCCGGCCCTGCGGCGGCTGCTGGGGCACGACGACGCCTGGTGGCAGGGAGCCCTGACCGGCGTGCTCGCCGCGCCGCTGCCGGGGTCGGGCCCCCGCGATCGCTTCCTGCCGGCCGAGATCACTACCCGAGATGGCGCGCTCCACGTCACCCCCGCGCCGCCCCAGGGCTCCCACGACCTGGCCGCCTACGCCCGCGGCACTGGCCTGGTGAGGGTCCGGGCAGGGGCCCAGCCGGCACCGGCGGGAGCGCCCTGCGAGGTGCTGCGGCTGGTTTGACCGGAGCTCGTCGCCTCCGCACGCCGCGGATCTCGTCCAGACGCCGCGGACACGATCCAGACGCTCCGGACGCCATCCAGACGCTTCGGGAGCTTCCCGGACGCTCCGGTTCGCATCCAGTACAACCGGATGGAGTCCGAGAGGCTCGGGAAGCATCCGAGCGGCTTGGATGGCGTCCCATTCAAACGGATGGAGTCCGGAAGGCCCGGGAAGCTTCCCGGACGCTCCGAAAGCCGAACACCCGCTGGGATCACCTCAGGGGATGATGTCTCCGCCAACTACACAGAGGCAGCGGCGGACCAGAATCCCCTCTCCTGTGCAGGCGGTGGTCGCCTGGCAGTACTTCTTCACTCCGGTTGCTGTGATTCCGCAGTAAGTTGTCGGACTTGAATTCTGGCAGGCCGGTGCGCTGCAAAGGCCGCAGGTGAAATCGGTGGCCTGGGCAAGATAAGGCTCCGGAGCGCTTGCGGCGTCGCCGCACTCAGGTGTTTCCGGGGCGAAGAGGGTGGCGACGTTCTCGTCGGTCTCTGCCGGCATGGCGCCGGCGAGAGTTGCCATCAGCAGCAGCGCAGCGAGTCCAAACAGGGCAGTCCGTTTCATCGAGGTCTCCTCATAGCTTGTTGACGAAGGATCGGCGCTACGCTGCACCGAACCCTTCTCGATATGACTGGAGACGTGCGGACATTTCAGTGCACCCTGTAGAGTGCCCGGGGGAATTCGAAGCAATCCCAGGCCTACACTTACGGAATGAGGCCCGCCGTCCAGTTCGTAACTCAGCAGATGGCATGGACGGCGGGCAAACTTGAGAAGCTTAGCGAGGATTTCCGGTAATAGGAGTCCCGGTTCCTATCCAAGGAGGGACCTCACAGTAGCAAACATCGCCGATATACTCGTAATTCGAGCAACCGTAGTAGCGACAGATCCCAATGCATGCGTCTTCGCTCAGGACATTGGCGTACTCCGTGTACTGGCAGGCCGCCAACGCCGGAGTAGGTTTCATTGCTAGTGCTACCAGGAATGCTCCAAGAATCACGAGTTTCAATCTAAGCGTCATCGCATTACCCCCTAGTACTACCGTTACGCCGGTGCTCGCCTGGTCTCGCCGGCTGAGGGGAGGGAGGATACTACAGGCCAAGCTACAAAGGGGAACGGCCTTCCAGGGGTAAGGTAGTCTGAACCTGAGGGGGGAACTGGCGTCGAGAAGCTGTCGTAAATCCTTGAACCGAATGGCGGAAGCGCATGGGAATCGAACCCACCCCCGACGCCGCAACCGGCGCCGGACAACGGTTTTGAAGACCGCAGGAGGCACCAGCCCCCGAGCGCTTCCGGGAGGGATTCTAGCGGATGTGGGTGATACTCTCCCGCTGCCACGGGCTTTCCGGCCTCGTGGAGACCTTCATCAAGAGAGAGATAGACCCATGAGTCGCAATCCCTGGATCGTATCCCTTCTGTTGTTGAGCCTCTGTGCGTGCGGCGGTGAGCAGGGAGCTCCTCCCGCCGGAGAGGCTGGCCCTGATGCAGCGGCGGGTGCCGCATCCACTCCGCCGAGGCCGGCCGCATCGCCCATCGGCACCCTCTCCTCCAGCGACCGCACGGTGGGCTCCGGTGGCGGGTCGCAGGACGCCGGCTTCGACTTCGACCTGCCCGCCGGCTGGCAGTCCGAGCCGCCCGCCAACAACATGCGGTTGGCCCAGGCGTCCGTCCCCGGAGAGGGTGGCGCCGGCCAGCTCGCGGTGTTCTTCTTTGGCCCGGGCGGGGGCGGCGGGGTGGAGGACAACCTGCAGCGCTGGATCGGACAGATGGAGGTGGACCCCGGCACTCAGCCGGAGCGCGGCACCCTCGAGGCGAACGGCTTCCGTATCACCTGGGTGGATGTGAAAGGGACCTTGCTGCCGAGCACGATGGGGATGGGGCCGACCACGGAGCAGCCCGGATCGCGTCTGCTGGGAGCGGTGGTGGAGGGGGAGGGGGGGCCCTGGTTCTTCAAGCTGACCGGCCCCGATGCCACCCTGTCCGCCCAGCGCGAGGCCTTCTTCACGATGCTGCGGAGCGTGCGCAAGGCCTAGGGCCCGGCGCACGCCCGTCTCTCGTTCAGCGGCCTGCGGCCGGCGGCTCGGGGGCAGGCTGCGCCAGAGCCGCCGGAGCGGGGGAGGGCGGGGCGGCCGGAGCCGCCGGCGGTGACGGCCGGGAGGGCCTCGCCGCCGGCGGCGGCGGCGCGGCCTGCGGGATCGCCCCGGGAGCCGGTCGGGCCTGGGGAGCCACGCCGGGCCGGGGCGATGGCCTCGGCGCCGGCGCGGCCTTGGGGGCTGTCCGGTCGCGCCGGCTCATCTCGCGGCGCTTCTCCAGGAGCCGCCGCCTCTCTTCCTGATGGCGCTCGCGGAGGGCCTTGAGCTCGGGGTCCTGCTCGAGCTGGCGGCGGATCTCGTCACGGGCGGCCTGCGACTGCTGCTGGGCCTCCCGCCGGAGCGCCTCGATCTCCTCCCGGTGATCCTCCATGAACTTGCGGGACAGCTCCCGGTGCTGCTGGGAGAGCTCCTGGATGCGCCGCATCTCCTCGGCGCTGGGCCGGTATCTCTCCGCCAGCTCCCGCGCCTCCCGGGCGATCCTGTCCCGCTCTTCGCGCGAGGGGTGCTCCCGGTCCTGGACGCTCGCGGCGATCCGCTCGGCCTCGGCCTGCAGCCGTTCGAGCTCCTCGTCGGACGGTCGCATCTGCTCCGCCAGGGCCTCCATCTCGGCCTCCAGCTTCCTCATCTCCTCGGCCGGGATCTCGCCCTGCAGGCCGGACATCCTCATGCCGAGCTCCTGGAGGCGCTCCATCCGCGGTGCCATCGCGGTCTGCACCCGGGCCGCGATCTTCTCGGCATTGCGCGAGATCCGCTCCAGCTCCTCTTCGGAGAGGTCCAGATCCTCGAGATCCTCCAGGTCTTCGAGCTCTCCCAGGTCGATGTCGAGATCGATATCGAGATCGGCGAGATCCTCGAGGTCGGAGTCGAGATCGAGGTCGAGATCCGCCATCTGCTCGTCGATCTCCGACAGCGTCCCATGCAGGGAGGAGAGATGCTCGTGGCCGTCCTCGCCGTCCTCGTCCGCCTCGTCGTCCCAGGCCTCGGGAGCCTCGGGAGCCTCCCCGGCATCCGGGGCCTCCTCAGCCGCCGGGGTCTCGGGCGGGGCAGGCGCCTCGATCGCAGCCAACGCGGCCGGGGCGCCGACGGCGGCGGAGACACCGGGAGCCACGGCGGCGACCGCGAGCAGCAGGACACCGATGCCAACCGCGATCCAACGCCGCCGGGACGCCTTCTCGGGGGACCCGGACTCCTCCAGCAGGCGCCGGATGCGCCGCGCCAGGTGGGACGGGCGGTCCGCCATGCCGGCGGCGGGCAGCGGCGGACGGACCGGCTCGAAGGACCAGCCGGCGACCTCGGCGAGACAGCGGGCGAGGGAGAGCGGCCGGCCGGTCCGCGCCACCGCCCACTCGTCGCACAGCAGCTCGGAGATCTCCCGCATCCGGCGCCGGGCCACCCAGTTGAGGGGCTGGAAGAAGAAGACGCTCACCATGGCGTTGCTCAGGGCGAGCCAGAAGGGATCGCGGCGCACCACGTGGGCCAGCTCGTGCGCCAGCATCCCCTCCTGCTGCTCGGCGGTGAGCTGGGCGAGGGCCCGCGGGGGCACGCAGATCTGAGGGCGCCGCACGCCCAGGGCGACGGGCACCGGCAGCCGCGACGAGCAGCCCAGCCGGACCGGATGCCGGACCCCGGCCCGCTCGGCCAGCCGGGCGAGCCCCTCGAACAGCGTGCCGCCGATGACCTCCGGGCGGTGACGCAGCCGCTGGTGGAGCCGCAGGTACGAGC
>DASPJI010000126.1:0-12064 GCA_035628695.1 Thermoanaerobaculia bacterium
GATCCTCGCCCTCCTGATCCTTCCGGCGACCGCCTTCGCGGCGGAGCCCGCCCCCGATCCCCGGCAGATCCTCGAGCAGGTGCGGGAGGCCTACAAAGAGCTCTCCTCCTTCCGCGAGCACGGCACGGTCGAGGTGGCCCCGGCCGAAGGGAGCACGGAGCCGGCGCGCCAGCGCCTGTTCGAGCTGGAGGCGACGCCTGGCGAGCTCACCGTCGTTGTCGCCGACGACCAGAAGGGGGGGCGGCGCGACCTGCTGTGGCGTAGCGGCGGCCAGTTCTTCCGGTATGCGAGCGACGGCGAGCAGCTCCAGCCGGTCCCTTCGCTCGCCGCCGGCCTCACCGGCCTGACCAGCGAGCCGGAGGGGGCCGCCTTCATCGTCCCGCGGCTGCTCAGCGAAGCGGACGCCGCCTGGCCGGGTGCCGAGCCGGCCGCTCTCGAGAAATCCGAACGCTGCGGCGCGGGCACCTGTTGGGTGATCGCCTTCGCTCCGAAGGACGGCGTCGTCTCCCGGCTCTGGATCGACTCCAGGACCTCGCTGATCAAGAAGTCCGAGCTGCGCGGCGCCTCCCGGACGGTGACCGTGTTCAGCGAGGTCGACGAGGTGGACGGCGCCGAGGTGGGCTCCCGCATGTCCTGGGCCTCCCCCGGGCAGCCGGACCCCTGGAAGGACGTGACCCTCGGCCCGGGCGGCGATTTCAGCGAGGAGATCACCGTCGAGCTGACGACGGCCACGGTGCGCGTGGTGGACCCCTACGGCCAGCCCGTCACCGGCCTGCGGCCCGAGGACTTCCTCGTCCTGGTCGCCGGCCGTGAGGTCCCCGTGGCGTCCGTCGACTGGGTCACCTCGAAGGCCGGCCCGGCGCCGGCGGACCAGGTCGCCCCCGGCGCGAGCCCGGCGCCCCTGGACGAGAGCGCCGCCGCCGCGGGGCCGGCGCAGCCGGCGCCGGCGGGCAAGCTCGTCGTCTTCTTCGTCCAGGCCCACATGGACCCCTCCCGCTTCCGGGGACAGATCAAGCTGCGCGCGCACACCCGCAAGCTCCTGGACACCCTGGGCGCCGAGGACCGGCTCGCGGTCCTCTCCTTCGACTCCCATCTCAAGCTGCGGCAGGACGTCACACGCGACCGGGAGGCGGTCCACCGGGCGATCGACCAGGGGATGAGCTTCGGTGGCAAGCCGCTGCCGCGCCCCCCGGCCGGCGACCCGGAAACGCTCGCGGCCCATCTCGACTTCGAGCGGGCGCTGGCGGCGGCCTCTCCGGAGGCGGGGCTGGCCGTCGCCGCGCAGGCCCTCCGCTTCCTGTCCGGCGAGAAGGTGATCATCTATCTCGGCTATGGGCTCGGGAAGATGGTCGCCGATGACGTGGTGCTGAGGAGCGAGTACAAAGACGCCCTCCAGGCGCTGGGCGAGGCGCGCGCCTCCGTCTTCGTGCTCGACATCACCCAGGCGGACTTCCACAGCCTGGAGGGGAGCCTGGAGCAGATCGCCTACCAGACCGGCGGCACCTACTCCAAGACCCTCATCTTCGAAAACCTGGCCACCCAGACCCTGGCGAACGCGATCTCCGGCCACTACGTGCTGGCCTTCGACAGCGACACCCTCCCTCGCGGCGGCGGCACCCTGCGCATCAAGCTCCGGGACGGGAAGAAGGGGAGGATCCTCGTCCGGACTCCCAAGGCGCAGGGCGGGCGCTGAGAGGAGAGATCTCGGCAAAGAGTACGGATATACTGAAACAGAACCGCTCGCTGAGGGCGGCTCGCGAGCATGGAGAGGTTTATGAAAACGACTCCGCTCCTGTTCCTCCTTCTGTCTCTCTATCCCCTGCAGGCACTGCCGGCGGAGCCCGGCGCCGGCGAGCCGACGGCCCTGGAGATCCTCCAGCGGGTACGAACCACCTACGCCAGCCTCCCCTCCTTCCGTGAGGAGGGGGTGATCACCTCCACAGGCGGTGCCGGACGCGAGCTCCGTTTCGAGCTCGGCGCGGCGGACGGGAAGGTCTCGCTCTCGGCCTCCGGCGACTTCGACTACGGGGAAGACGGGATGGACGACGAGGAGCGGACGGCCCTGGCCGTTCCCGGGCTCCTCGCGGAAGCCGGCTGGCCCGGGTCCCGTAGCGCGACGCTCGAGAGGCAGGAGCCCTGCGGCACCTCGAATTGCTGGGTCATCGCCCTGACGGAGACGCCGGAGAAGGCCGAGGAGGGCGGGGGCGTCCTCCGCCTGTGGGTCGACACCGCGACCTACTATCTCTGGCGGACCGAGCTGCGCGGACCGGGGGAATTCGCGCGCACCCTGGTGGTCGAGCACGAGCCGCGGGAGTTCGCTCCGCGGGCGGCCGCCGGGGAGGACCTCTGGGCCTCGGCCGAGACCGCCGTGCTCTCGAAGGTCACGCTCCGGGTGACCGGCGCCGACGGCCAGCCCGTCACCGGCCTCAAGCCCCAGGATTTCCGGGCCGCCGTGGCCGGTCAGGAGCTCCCGGTCGTCTCCGTGGACTGGGTCTCCTCGCAGCCGACCGGCCAGGACGGGACGGCACCGGGAGCCGGAAAGCTCGTGATCATCTTCGTGCAGGCCCATCCGCAGCGAACCCGGCTCGCCGGCCAGATGCAGTTGCGCCAGAGTACCCGCGAGCTCCTCGGCACCCTCGCCCCCGAGGACCGGGTCGCCGTCGTCTCCTTCGACTCCCATCTGAAGCTCCGGCAGGACTTCACCGCCGACCGGGAGGCGGTCCACCAAGCCATCGACCGGGGCATGCGCTTCGGCGGCGAGACCCCGGCGCCGCCCGGCAACGCCGAGCCGGAGACGCTGGCGGCCCACCTCGACTTCGGCCAGGCCCGAGCGGCGGCCTCCCCGGAGCATGCGCTGCTCGTCACCGGCCGCGCCCTGGCGCGGCTGCCCGGAAAGAAGGTGGTCCTCTTCATCGGCTATGGCCTGGGAGAGCACGTCGAGCGGGACCGGGTGGCGGTGGAGAGCCAGATGGACGAAGCCCTTCTCCTCCTGTTGCAGGGACAGACTTCGGTCTTCGTGCTCGACGTCAACCAGGTGGACCGTCACAGCATGAGGGAAGGATTGGTCCGGCTCGCCACCAACACCGGCGGCACGTATGCAAGCACCCGTCTCTCGCCCCACCTGGCGGTCCGGAGCCTCGCCGGCCTGGTCTCGGGCCACTACGTGCTGACCTTCGACGGCGCCACCATCCCCCTGGAAGGAGGCACGCTGCAGGTCACGCTGAGAGACCCGAAGCGGGGGAAGGTCTTCATCCCGCCGCTGTTCCTGGCCGGCCGGCCTCAGTAAGGGAAACGCACGGACTGAAAGGAGCCTCCGAATGGCCAAGAGAGGTGAACGAATCCTCGCCGTTTCTTCGGCCGCGCTGACGGCGGTCTTCGCTTGGATGGTGCTCAGCGTCGTGCCGGCCTTTGCCGAGAGCGCCCAGGAGATCCTCCAGCGGGTGCGGACCGCCTATGCCGGCCTCCCCTCGTTCAGCGAGGCGGGGATCCTCACGGAGGTCACCTCCGAGGGAGGCGCCGAGCAGAGACATGAGATCCGGTTCGAGCTCGCCGTGGCGGGAGGGGAGGTCTGGCTCACGGTGCCCCTGGACTCGGAGGGCGGAAAAGAACGGTTGGGCGACCAGGAGCGGGCGGCGCTGGCGGTCCCCGGGCTCCTCGCGGACGCTACCTGGCCGGGCTTCCGCCAGGCTTCGCTCGAGGGGCAGGAGCCCTGCGGCGCGTCGGCCTGCTGGGTGATCTCGCTGACAGAGGAGACGAAGCCGGGCGGAGAGATCCTCCGGCTCTGGGTCGACACCGAGACCTCCTACGTCTGGAAAACCGAGCTGCGGATCCCGGGGGAAGCGGCGCGGACCCTGGTCGTCGAGCACGAGCCGCGGGAGTTCGGCCCGCTGACCGGGGACGACCTCTGGGCCACGGCCACCGCTCAGGAAGGGCAGAGTACCCTCGAAGGCTTCAGCGAGGAGATCACCGTCGGCCTGTCGACGGCCACGCTCTGGGTGGTGGATCACCAGGGCCGGCCCGTCAACGGCCTCCGTCCCGAGGACTTCCGGGCCGTCCTGGCCGGCCGGGAGATCCCGGTCGCCGCCGTGGACTGGGTCTCCTCCAGGCAGACCGGCCAGGACGGGGCGGGGGCGGCACCGGCGCCGGGCAAGCTCATCGTCTTCCTGGTGCAGGCCAGCCCCGTGAACGTGTTTCTCTCGGGGCAGATGCGGCTGCGCCGGCAGATCCGCGAGCTCCTCGACACCCTCGCTCCCGAAGACCGGGTCGCCGTCCTCTCCTTCGACTCCCATCTCAAGCTCTGGCAGGACTTCACCCTCGACCGGGACGCGGCCCACCGCGCCCTCGACCGGGGCATGCTGTTCGGCGGAGACAGCCCGGTGCCACCGCGCCTGGCCGAGCCGGGCACGCTGGCGGCTCATTTCGATCTGGAACAGGCGCGGGCGGCGGCCTCGGTCGGACGGGCGTTGGACCTTACCGGCCGGGCCCTCCTGCCGCTACACGGAGAAAAAGTGGTCGTCTTCCTGGGTTACGGGATGGGAGAGAGCCGCAGGGACGACAAAGAGGTGCTCGCGGCAGCCCTGGCCTCCCTGCAGCAGGCGCGGGCCCCGGTCTTCGTCCTCGACATCGTCCAGGGGAGCAGTCACTCCCTGGTATCGAGCCTGCTGAAGCTCGCCGCCCACACCGGCGGTACCTATGCCAAGACCTATTTCACGCCGGACCTAGCCACCCGGAAACTGGCCGGTCTGTTCTCGGGCCATTACGTGCTGTCCTTCGACAGCGGCACCATCCAGGGTGGCGGCACTCTGCAGGTCACTCTGAAGGACTCGAGACGGGGGACGGTCCTCGCCCGGTCCGTCAGCCCGGTCGACCCGGACGCCTCAGACGGGCGCTGACTACTGGTGCTCGAGCACTACTGATGCTCGAGCACCGGGCGCGGCCGGTAGGGCTCCTCGAGCCGCGCCCGCTCCTCGGGATCGAGGTGGATCTTGACCGCCGCCACCGCGTCCTCCAGGTGATGCATCTTGGTGGCTCCGATGATCGGCGCGGTGACGCCGGGCTGGTGGAGCAGCCAGGCAAGAGCGATCCGTGCCGGGCTCAGGCCCCGCGCCTCGGCCACGGAGACGACGCGGTCCACGATCTCGAAGTCGGCCCCCTCGTAGAGGCGCTGGGTGTAGTCGTCGCTCTTCGCCCGGGTGGTGTCGCCGCCGGTGCCGCGGCGGCCGGCGGCGAGGACGCCCCGGGCCAGCGGGCTCCAGGGGATGACGCCGATCCCCTCCTCGCGGCAGAGGGGGAGCATCTCGCGCTCCTCCTCCCGGTAGAGGAGGTTGTAGTGGTTCTGCATCGAGACGAAGCGCGACCAGCCCCGCAGGTCGGCCAGGTACAGCGCCTTGGCGAACTGCCAGGCGAACATGCTGGAGGCGCCGACGTAGCGGGCCTTGCCGGCGCGCACCACGTCGTGGAGCGCCTCCAGGGTCTCGTCGATCGGCGTCTCGTAGTCCCAGCGATGGATCTGGTAGAGGTCGACGTAGTCCGTGCCGAGACGGCGGAGCGAGGCGTCGATCGACGCCAGGATGTGCTTGCGGGAGAGCCCCTTGCCGTTGACGCCGCCGCCCAGCGGGAAGAAGACCTTGGTGGCGAGGACCACCTCGTCGCGCTGGGCGAAGTCGCGCAGCGCCCGGCCGACCACCTCCTCGCTCACCCCGCGGGAGTACATGTCGGCGGTGTCGAAGAAGTTGATCCCCAGCTCCAGGGCGCGCTGGATGAACGGGCGGCTCGCCTCCTCGGAGAGCACCCAGTCGCGCCAGGCGGGATCGCCATAGCTCATGCAGCCGAGACAGACGCGGGAGACCTTGAGGCCGGTGCGGCCGAGACGGGTGTATTCCATGGCTCCCTATCTTGGCAGATCGGCGGCCGCTGTAACCCTTGGGCCCTCCGTGACTCTCTAGGTAGAAAGGACCCCGGCGTGGTCACGCCGGGTCTGTCAGAGGAGGAGGCGAGATGAGCGGAGAGACGAAGCTCGAGGGACCCGATCTGGCGCAGGGCATCCCCCTGTGGGTCCTCGCGGACGGCGGGCAGATCCTTGGCCACACGGGCGGCGAGGCCGTCCTGGTGGTGCGGCGGGGCGAGGAGATCTTCGCCATCGGCGCGAGCTGCACCCACTACGGCGGCCCGCTGGCCGAGGGACTGGTGGTGGGCGATACGGTGCGCTGCCCGTGGCACCACGCCTGCTTCAGCCTGCGGACCGGCGAAGCGCTCCGCGCTCCCGCCCTGAATCCCGCCTCCTGCTACCGGGTGGAGCGCGAGACGGACCGCATCTTCGTCCGCGAAAAGCTGGAGGCGGCACCGCGGCAGGCGGCGCAGGCCCCCGATCCGGCGGTCATCCTGGGGAGCGGCGCGGCGGGGAACGCCGCCGCCGAGGAGCTCCGGCGGCAGGGCTACGAGGGGCGGATCCTCCTCGTCGGCCCCGAGCTCCACCTCCCCTACGACCGGCCCAACCTCTCCAAGGACTACCTCGCCGGCAACGCCCCCGAGGAATGGATCCCCCTGCACCCCTGGGACTTCTACGGCGAGCGGCGGATCGAGCTGATCCAGGGCGCGCGGGCCACCGCCATCGATCCGGCGGCGAAGACCGTCACGCTCGACGACGGCCGGACCCTCTCCTGGGGCGCGCTGGTCCTCGCCACCGGCGCCGATCCCGTGCGGCTGGCCCTGCCCGGCGGCGACCTGCCGCACGTCCACTACCTCAGGACTCTGGACGGCAGCCGCAGGATCATCGACGCGGCGAAGACGGCTGGGCACGCGGTGGTCCTGGGGGCCAGCTTCATCGGCCTGGAGGCCGCGGCGGCGCTGCGCGCCCGCGGCCTCGCGGTGACCGTCGTCGCGCCGGACGAGCGGCCCCTGGGGAAGATCATGGGGCCGGAGATCGGCGACTTCATCCGCGCCCTGCACGAGGAGCACGGCGTCGTCTTCCATCTCGGCACCACGGCCCAAACGATCGGCCGGGACGAGGTGCGGCTCGCCACCGGCGAGACCCTGCCGGCCGACCTGGTGCTCATCGGCGTGGGGGTGCGGCCCAACGTGGCGCTGGCCGAGGCCGCCGGGCTCGCCGTCGACAACGGCGTGCTGGTGGACGAGTACCTGGAGACCAGCGCGCCCGGGATCTTCGCCGCCGGCGACATCGCCCGCTGGCCCGACCCCCATTCGGGGGAGCGCCTGCGGATCGAGCACTGGGTCCTAGCCGAGCGCCAGGGGCAGGCCGCGGCACGCAACGTCCTCGGCCGGCGCGAGCGCTTCGACGCGGTCCCCTTCTTCTGGAGCCAGCACTACGACGTGGCGATCAACTACGTCGGCCACGCCTCGCGCTGGGACGCCCTCGAGGTCGCGGGCTCCATCCCGGGCCGCGACGCCTGCGTGGCCTTCCACGACCGCGGCCGGATCGCCGCCGTGGCGACGATCTATCGCGACAAGGAGAGCCTGGAGGCCGAGCTCGCCATGGAACGGGACGTCCAGGCCCGTCACACCCCCGCGAACCAGGGGTAGCCGCGGTCCTCCCAGAAGCCCCCCGCCCGCTCCGCCGTGAAGGTCATGCCCGTCAGGTACTTGGTCAGCTTGTAGCCCAGCTTGACCGGCGAGTAGAGGCGGAGCGGCGCGCCGCGGCGGGGGTCCAGCATCCGGTCGTTGAACGCGTAGGCCAGGATGGTCTGCGGGTGCATGGCGCTCTTCAGATCCCAGCCGGTGTGATAACCGCGGTCGAAGGAGTCGAAGCGCAGGTAGCGCGCCGCGTCCGTGGGCTCGGCCAGCGCCGCCACCGCCGAGACCGGCACCCCGGTCCAGGTGCCGATGGCGGTCCACCCCTCGACGCAGTGGTGCTTGACCGTGTAGGTGACCCGCGGCATCGCCTGGAGCATTTCCAACGTCAGACGGGTCGGCCGGCGCACCAGGCCGCCCACCGCGAGGGCCCAGCCGGCGGGGTCGGCGAGGCGCGGATAGCCGGGCGTCTGGGCATAGCCGGGGAAGTGGCGGTCCGGCGTCCGCTCGCTCACCGGATATTGAGGCGCCGGGCGCTCGCCGGCGAGGAGCTTCTCCCCCAGCCAGTCGTTGACGCGGGAAAAGGACCGCAAGCGGGGGCCCAGCACCGCGCCGCCGTCCCAGCCGCAGGCGGCGGCGAGGGAGGCGGGGACGGCCACCAGGCCCAGACGGAACAGGTCGCGACGGCTGAGACGGCGTTCAGTCATGGCTCGGGAACCTCCCCCGGTACCAGCCGGTGATCATGGACCGCAGCGAGGCGGGGTCCACCACGAAAACCAGGAGGACGTGGACCAGGGTGAAGGCGACGAAGATCCAGACCGCCCAGAAATGCCAGTAGCGGGCGAGCTCGAAGCCGCCGAAGGCCGCCACCAGCCAGGAGAGCTGCACCGGCTTGTAGATGGCGAAGCCGGTGAGGACGGAGAGCGCCCCCAGCAGGATGATGGCGGTGTAGGCGAGCTTTTGCAGCGCGTTGTGCTTGCCCTGAGGCGGATGCTCCTTGCGCAGCCGCAGGTAGTAGAGCTGCATCTGCCAGGCGCGAGGGATGTCCCGCGGCCGGAACAGGATCGAGCGCCACTCCCCCGAGACGGCCATGTAGATCAGGTAGGCCAGGCCGGTGAGGACGAACGGCCAGGCGAGGGCGAAGTGCCAGTTGAGGCCGCCGGCAAGCCAGCCGCCCAGCCGCGCCCAACCGGGGAACAGGTCGCCGTCCCACGGGTTCGGCAGGTACGGGCCGCCGCGCGGACCGAAGTGCCGGAAGGCGTGATAGATCTGCAGACCGCTCGCGATCATCCCCACCAGCAGCAGGGCGTTGGCCCAGTGCGCGGCCCGTACGATCCAGTGGTGGCGCTTGACCAGCCGCCGGCGCTCCGGGGGCGCCGGCACCGGCTCTTCCTTCTCCATCCCCTCCGGGACGGGCTCGTCCTGTTCAGCGGGTTCCATGTCCCCTCCCTCGCTATCGCCAGACTATACGGCCGGAGGGGAGGGGACGGTTTGCTGATACCCTCCGCCGCATGACCATGCGCGCCATCGTCGCCACCCGCCTCGGGGAGCCCGAGGTGCTGGAGCTGTCCGCAGCCCCCCGTCCGGAGCCGGGCCCGGGGCAGGTGCTGGTCCGGGTCCACCGGGTCGGCGTCAACTTCTCGGATACGGAGCGCCGCCGCGCCGTCTACCGGCAGCCGAACCTCCCCTGGATTCCCGGCGGCGAGGGGGCCGGCGTCGTGGAGGCGGTGGGCGAGGGGGTCGACGCGGCGCTCCGCGGCCGGCGCGTGGGGTTCTTCAAGCCGCCGACGGAGAGCGGCGCCTACGCGGAGTACGCCGTGGCGCCGGCCAGCACGCTGTTCTTCCTGAGTGATCGCCTCAGCTTCGACGAGGGGGCCGCCCTGCCGCTCCAGGGGCTCACCGCGTACGGCCTGGTGCGGATCGCCGCGCGGATCGAGGCGGGCCAGACGGTGTTGATCCACGCGGCCGGCGGCGGGCTCGGGCTGCTCGCCGTCCAGCTCTGCCGCCTCGCCGGCGCGCGGGTTCTCGGCACCGCTTCGACCGAGGCCAAGGCAGAGGCCGTCCGCGCCATGGGCGGCGAGCCCCTGGCCTACGGCGACGACCTGGTGGAGCGGGTCTTCGCCGCGACTGCTCGCCGCGGCGTCGACGTGGTGCTCGACTCGGTGGGACAGGCCACCCAGGACGCGAGCCTCGCGATGCTCGCCCCCTACGGCCATCTCGTCTTCTACGGCGACGCCAGCGGCCCGCCGCGCCCCATCGACCCGGACCGCCTCTACCAGCTCTCCTTGAAGGTCAGCGCCTTCACGCTCGAGCAGAGCCGCCATCCCGAGCTCTGGGAGACGGCGCGCCGGGACCTGCTGCGCTGGGTCGAGGACGGCTCGCTGCGCCTCACCATCGCGCGCGTCCTCCCCTTGGCCGCAGCGGCCGAGGCCCACCGGCTCATCGAGTCGCGCCAAGTGGCCGGCAAGCTGCTGCTCGACGTCAATGGAGAGTAGCGGCGGAGAGTAGGGCCGCCCGCCGGGAGAGGGGAGCACCGCGATGCTCAACGACTCAGCCTTCGTCCAGCTCCTGGGCCTCATGGGCGTCGCCGTCTTCGCGGTGAGCGGCGCCATCTCGGCCGGGAGGAAGGGCTTCGACCTGCTGGGGGTGGTGATCATCGCCGTGGTGACGGCGGTGGGCGGCGGCACGGTCCGCGACGTCCTGCTGGACCGGCACCCCATCTTCTGGCTGGCGGAGCCGGCGCACCTGGTCGTGATCCTCGCCGCCGCCGGGCTGACGGTGATCTACGTGCGCTTCCGCAAGCCGCCGCGGGGCTCGCTGCAGATCGCGGACGCCCTCGGGCTCGCCCTGTTCACCATCAGCGGCACCCAGATCGCCGAGCAGCGGGACCTGCCGGGGATCGCCGCCGTGGTCCTGGGCGCCGTCACCGGCTCGGCGGGCGGCCTGCTGCGCGACCTCCTGAGCGCCGAGGTTCCGCTGCTGCTACGCCAGAGCGACCTCTACGCCACCGCCGCCATCGCCGGCTCGTCCGCCTACCTTCTCCTCCAGGGGATCGGAGTGGAACGGATGACGGCCGCCTTCGTGGGGATGGCGACCGTCGTCGCCCTGCGCCTCGCCGCCATCCTCTGGCGGCTGCGGCTGCCCGTCTTCCAGGTGCCCGACGAGGGGGACGAGGCCCGATGACTCCAGGAGGAAACCCGGCCTTTCCCCTGGCCACCCCGGGCGACGAGGATCTCCTCGTCGAGCTGATGCGGGAGTTCTACGTCATCGAGCATCTCCCCTTCGACGAGCGGGTGGTGCGGAAGGGCCTGCGGGAGATCCTGGGCCACCGCGCCTACGGCCTCATCCACCTGATTCAAGTGGACGGCCACCCTGTGGGCTACATGGTGCTCACCTTCGGCTTCAGCCTGGAGTTCCACGGCCGGGACGCCCTGATCGACGAGCTCTACGTCCAGGAGGAGCACCGCGGGAGAGGCCTGGGCCGGGTCGCCCTGGAGCTGGCCGAGGAGGTCTGCCGCCGCGAGGGGATCGCGGCGCTGCATCTCGAGGTGGACCGGGTCAACGTCCGGGCGCAGGAGGTCTACCGCAAGGCGGGGTACCGGGACCACGACCGCTACCTGCTGACCAAGTGGCTCGACGGCTCAGCACAGCCAAGCGCGGCGCCCCAGGACCCGGGCACCGCGCTCAAATCGTGCACATCAATTGTCAAAGAACTGGAGAGGAGGATTGGCCATGCCAGCCAACCCTCCTCTCCGAGCCATCAACATACCACAACGTTGATTGCATTGACTACGGCATCGACTTCTTTGTAGCCTTCGCCCTGCGACTCAGGAGGAGGTCGCCGATCCAGACGCCTCTCTCCGGCCTGCTGCTCTTTGACAACTGAACCGTGACGGGGCGCCGCCGTGTCCAAGGCCGCGCCCCTGAGGACTTCCTCCGTCCGACAGGAGGATCGCCAAGAGGCGGAGGCCCGGATGCCTCCGCCTCTCGAGGCTGGCTCCCTGCCCCGCAAACAACGGCCATACCCCTCGAAAGGAAGACCATCCCCGTGGCAACGAGTCCATCCCCAGGGAAACGTTCGCCCTTCCTGCGGGTACGGCCACCCTACCCCGGGTAGGAAGGTCATCCCCGCGGGCGCGGCCATCACCCCGTGGGTACGGCCGTCCCACTCGCGGGGATGACGGCCCTACCTCGGGTACGGCAAACGTTTCCCTGGGTACGGAGGCGTAGGAACGAGAGGTGCGCCACCGGAAGGACTGAACCTACCGATGGCGCCTATACGTAGAGGATGTCTATCCGGCGGCTGCCCCGTCCGAGCCGTCCGCCGCCACCCGCTCGTCGAGGATGGCGCCGCACCGCTCGAGGGTGACCCCGCCCGCCGCCTCCAGCACGAAAGCCAGCGACTCCGGCGCCTGGAGAAGATGGATGACGACGTTCAGCGCATCGACCGCTTTCTCGTCGTAGAGCTGAAGGAAGCCGACCGGAACACGACCCCCGAGACCGTCGTCGTCGCCGCCATCGCCGCCATCGCCGCCAT
>DASPJI010000127.1:0-2705 GCA_035628695.1 Thermoanaerobaculia bacterium
GCCGAGGCGACCTGGCGCCGCGGCGAGACCCCTCTCGCGCGGGCCGAGGTGAACGTCCGGCCGGAGGGACCGGGCGAGGCCCCACCGGTCCTCCTGGACGTCCATGCCGACCTCCTCCCCGCCTCGACGGGACGCCGGCACGTCGAGGGCACGCTCCGGGCGGAGTCCTGGGAGACGCTGGCCGAGGCCACCGCCCAGCCGCTGAAGGCCGAGGTTCAGTCCGCCGACGTCGCCGCCACCCTGGCCCAGGTTCGCTCCCTCTGGCCACGCCTCGTCCCCCAGCTCCCCGAGGGGACGCCTGCACGCGGCACACTCAAGGCGGATCTCCGCCTGACCGGCCCGCTCCCCTCCCCCGACGCGACCCTCGCCGCCGATTGGTCGCCTGAGCCGGGTTCGCACCTCCGGGTGACGGGCTCGGGCAAGCCGGCGACGTGGACCGGCCGCGCCGAGGCCGTGGCCGAGCGGCTGCCGCTGTCCATCGCCTCGCCCTTCCTGCCCGGCCTCGCCGGCGAGGTCACGGGACAGGTCCAGATCTCCGGCGCGCCGGGCGCCTACCGCGCCGATGCAGCCCTCACCGCCGCCAACGCCGCCTATCCACCCTCGGTGCAGCGCCTGGAGTCTGCCCGCATCGATGCCCGCGGCACCCTTGGTGGTCGGCCCCTTGCCTGGAACGGCACGGTCTCCGTGGACGGCGCCGGCCTCTTCGCCGCCCCCAACGCGTCCGGCACCGCCCGGGTGGAGAGCTTCAACCTCCTCGCCGACGGCCGGCTCGTCCCCTCCCCCCTCGCGTGGAGGGGCAAGGTCACTCTCGACGGCCAGGGGATCGACGCCGAGGGGATCGCCCGCGCCTCCCGGATCGAGGCCGTGGCCGACGGCACCGTGGGCTCCTCCCCCCTGACCTGGAACGGCACGGTCTCCCTGAATGGCCAGGACGTCGACGCCCCCGGCACCGCCCGCGCGGCTCGAGTCGCCCTCGTCGCCGACGGCAGGCTCCGGCCCGATCCCTTCGCGTGGAACGGCACCCTCACCCTGGACGGCCAGGATGTCGAGGCGCCGGAGACCGCCCGCGCCGAGGTCGTGCGCGCCGAGGTCGTGCGCGCCGAGGTCACCGGGAACCTCTCCGGCCCGTCCCTCACCCGCCTCTCGGGCACCGCCAGCGCCACCGTGGAGGCGCCGCGGCTGGAGCTGACCGGCGCCGAAACGTCCATCGAGGGGCTCCAACTCGACGCCACCGTCGAGGGCAAGGAGCTGCGGATCGCCTCCCTCAGCGGCTCGCTGCCGGAAGGCCGGGCCTTCAACGCCTCCGGCCGCGCCACCCTCTCGCCGCTCCTCGCCGAGGCCGACCTCGACCTGAGCCTCGTCCGTCCCGTGGACGCCATCCCCGCGGCCGACCTCACGGCTTCCCTGCGGCAGGGGGTCCTCACGGTCCTGGCCCCCCGCGTGGAGACGGCCTCCGGTCCCGTCCGGCTGGACGCCACTGTCCCCCTCGGTGCCCTGCGCGGCGTGCCGACTCTCGCCAAGGCCATCGCCTCCCTCCCCTTCGAGCCCGCGCCCGGCCTGGTCTCGGTGAGCCTCGACGCCCCGGCCCTCGACACGGCGGCCCTCCTCCCCTCCCTCGGCATGGAAGCCGGCGAGGAGCGGGCCCGCGGCGGCCTCACGGCATCGTTCACCTTCGACCCCGCGGCGCCCGCGGCCGGCCGGGGCGAGGTCCGGCTGACCGATCTGGTGGTCGAGACGCCGCAGGGACGTGCCGCCGCCCAGGGCGCGGTGACCGCCCGGCTCGCGGATGGCCGGCTGGAGATCCTCCCGGCCCGGCTCGCCGTCGAAGGCAGTGGGATCTCCGGCGCCGGCGTCGACCTCCGCGGCGCCGCCGACCTCGATCCCGCCTGGAGCCCGTGGACCGATCCGCCGGCGTCCGTGGTCCGCCGCATGTCCGCGGACGCCGGCGGCACCCTTGAAGCCTCCCTCCTCCAGCCGTTCCTTCAGGGGGGCACGGCGGCCGGCGCGCTCACCTTCTCGGCTACGGCTTCGGGCCCCCTCGACGGCCTCACCGGCAGCGTGCGGGCGAGCGGCCCGGAGGCCTCGTTCTTCTGGCCTACCCCGTACGCCACCCGGGTGGAGGCGCCGGAGGTGGTGATCGCCCTGCGCCAGGGGAGCTGGCAGATCGAGGAGGGGCGGGCGCGCCTGAACGGCGGCGCGGTCAACCTCACCGGCGGCGGCGCTATCGGAGGGGATGATGGCGGCTTCATCCTGGGCGCCGGCCTGGAGGACGTGCGCTACCGGGTCGACTACGGCCTCTCCGTCCTGGTGGACGGCCAGCTCAGCCTCACCATGCCGCCCGAGGGGCGCTCCCTCCTCGCCGGCCAGGTGGTGCTCGACCGCGGCGTCCTCGACCGGGACGTCAACCTGGACCGGGAGGTTCTCAACACCCTCCTGGCGCCGGAGGACACCCCCGGCACCGAGGCGTCCGTCCTCGACGAGATCGACCTCGACGTGCGGGTGAGCACCACCGAAGGGGTGCGGATCAAGAACAACGTCGGCGACCTCCGGGCCTCGTGGGACACCCTGCGGATCACCGGCACGGCGGAGAACCCCGTCATCCGCGGCCGCATCGACCTCGATCCGGGCGGTCTCCTGTACGCGTACGGCCAGACCGTGCGCATCGACCGCGGCTCGCTGCTCTTCCGGGGCGACCCGCTGAACGA
>DASPJI010000128.1:0-9063 GCA_035628695.1 Thermoanaerobaculia bacterium
TGCCAGACCGCGAAGTCGGCGTACTGTACCGGCAGCTCGGGCAGCCTCTCTCCTTCCCCTGCATAGAGGGCGGCCAGCTCGCGCAGCAGCACCCCCAGGGACCAGCCGTCGAAGGCGATGTGATGGACGGTGAGCAGCAGGACGTGCTCGCGCTCGCCGAGCCGCAGCAGGGTGGCGCGCAACGGAGGCCCGGTCTCCAGCTCGAAGGGGCACAGCGCCTCGGCCGTCGTCCGGCGGAGCGTCTCGGCCCGCCGCGCCTCCGGGGCGAGGCTCGACAAGTCCACCCGGGGCAACGGCAGGCCGGCCGCCGGACGCGCCACCTGCACGGGCTCTCCGGCAGGCGCCGGGAAGGCGGCGCGGAGGACCTCGTGCCGGGCGGCGATCCCTTCGAGCGCGGCGCGCAGCCGCTCCGGCTCCAGGTCCCCCACCAGGCGCACCGCCCCGGGCATGTTGTAGACCGGGCTCCCGGGGTCGAGGCGGTCGAGAAACCAGAGGCGCTCCTGCCCGAAAGAGAGGGGCAGCCCCCCCTCCCGTGGCACGGGCACCAGGGGGGGCCCACTATACGGCGGACCCGCGCGCCGGGTGGACTCCACGCGGGCGGCCATCCCCGCCAGGGTCTTCTCCTCGAACAGGGCACGCAGCGGCAGCTCGACTCCGAGAGCCTGGCGCAGCCGGGAGACCACCCGGGCGGCGAGAAGGGACTGACCGCCCAGGGCGAAGAAGTCGTCCCCCGGACCCGGCCGCTCCACCCCCAGGAGGTCTTCCCAGATCCCCGCCAGCAGCTCCTCGACAGGCGTGAGCCGGGTGCGCGACGCCCCGGAGGCGGCGGACGGCCTCTCCACGGTGGTGGCTTGGCGCTCCGCCGGAGTCAGCGGCAGCAGCTCGGAGAGGCGCCTTTCGGGATCAGTCACGGCGCGGGCCAGGAGGGTGGTCAGGTGTCCCAGCAGGCGGATGGCCGTGGCCTCGTCCCAGCGGTCCGCCGCGTGCTCCAGCGCCAGCTCGATTCCCTCGTCCGTCTCCAAGGCATAGAGGGCGAGGTCGAACTTCACCGCGCCGGTGGGGAGAGCCCGCGGCGTCATCTCTATATGGGCGGAGTGGCGCGCTACAGGCGGCCGGTGGAGGATGAAGGCTACGTCGAACAGTGGATTGGCGCCGGCCCGCCGCTCCGGCCGCAGCCGTTCCACCAGCAGCTCGAACGGGAGGTCGGCCCGCTCGTGCGCCGCCACCGTCGCCTCCCGGACCCGCTTCACCAGTTCCCGGAACGGCGGGTCCCCCGCGACGTCGGCGCGCAGCACCAGCGAGTTGAGGAGCGGCCCGACCACCCCCTCCAGCTCCCGCCGGTCGCGGGTGGAGAACGGCGACCCCACTGCGAAGTCCACGGCACCGGAGAGCCGGGCGAGGAGCCCCTCGAAACCCGCCAGCAGGACCATGAAGAGAGTGGCGCCCGCCTCCCGGGCGACGGCGGCGAGGGCGGCCGCGGTCTCGTCTGGCAGGGGCCTCGTCACCGTGCCCCCCTGCCAGCCGGGCGCCGCCGGGGCCGGGCGGTCCGCCGGCAGCTCTAGCGACGGGAGCCCGGCCAGCCGCTCCTCCCACCAGGCCAGCCGCGCCGCCAGAGCCTCCCCCGCCATCCGCCCGCGCTGCCAGACGGCGACGTCGGCCATCTGGAGCGGCGGCGGCGCCACGGGTGAGGGCAGCCCCTGTGAGACGGCGTCGTAGGCGGCCCCCAGGTCCCGGGAGAGGATGTCCAGCGAAGCCTCGTCCGCGGCGGCATGGTGCAGGGTGAGAAGGAGCCGGTGCTCGTCGCCGTCCAGGCGCAGGAGGAGCGCGCGCACGGGCGGCGCCGCGGCCAAGTCGAACGGCCGGCGCGCCATCGCGAGGGCGAGGCGCTCCGCCTCGGCGCTCCGGACCTCCTCAGGGAGGTCCGAGAGATCGATCACCTGGAGTGCCAGAGGGGATACCGGCTCCACCACCTGCACCGGCCCGCCCTCCCCCTCGGGAAAGCGGGTGCGTAACGCCTCGTGGCAGCGGACCAGATCGTCCAGGGCCGCCGCCAGCGCCGCGACGTCCAGTGAGCCCGTGAGCCGCACCTCGCCCGCTACGTGATAGGCCGGAGACTCCGGGTCGAGGCGATGGAGCAGCCACATCCGCTCCTGGGCGAAGGAGAGGGGGAAGGGGGAGCCGTCCCGGGGCAGCGGCACCGGCGGAGGCAGCCGCCAGGGCGGGGCCGCCGCGGCGAGACGGGCGAGGCCAGCCACCGTGGGCGCCTGGAAGACCGCCGTCAGCGGCAGGTCTACCCCGAGACGCTCCCGCACCCGCGCCAGCAGCCGCACGGCGAGGAGCGAGTGCCCGCCCAGGTCGAAGAACCGATCGTGGACCCCTACCTCCGGGATCTCCAGCACCTCGGTCCAGAGGGCGGCCATCGCCGCCTCCAGCGGCGTGCGCGGCGGCGTGCGGGGGCCTTCGGCCGGCCCCGGCGCGAGGTCCGCGAGAGCCCGCCGGTCCACCTTGCCGTTCGGCGTCCGGGGGAACGACTCCAGGGTGACGAAGACAGAGGGGACCAGCGAGCCGGGCAACCGCTGCTCCAGCCAGGCGCGGAGATCCGGGACGCTCCCCTCCCCCGCCGGGATCACATAGGCCACGAGCCGGCGCCCGCCCTCCTCCCCCTGAGCGAGGACCACCGCCTGCTCCACCTCCGGGTGGGAGGCCAGAACCGCCTCGATCTCCCCCGGCTCGACACGGAAGCCGCGGATCTTGACCTGGTGGTCCAGCCGCCCGAGGTAGAGCAGCTCGCCGTCCGCCCGCCACCGCGCCCGGTCCCCGGTCCGGTAGAGCCGGGCCCCCGCGCCCTCCTCCGCGAAGGGGCTGGGGACGAACCGCTCGGCCGTCAGCTCCGGGCGCCCGAGGTAGCCCCGGGCCAGACCGGCGCCGCCCAGGAACAGCTCCCCGGCAACCCCCACCGGCACCGGCCGTAGGTCGCTATCCAGCACCCGTGCCCAGGTGCCGTCCACCGGGCGCCCGATGGGTGGCTCCCCCTGGCTGTCCGGCTCCTGCTCGGCCACGGTCGAATAGGTGGTGTCCTCCGAAGGCCCATAGAGATTGACCACGCGGCGTACCCCGGCGCCGTAGAGCGCTTGCACCAGGTCCCGCCGGAGCGGCTCCCCCGCCAGGTTGACCGTCTCCACCGACGGGGGCAGCCCGCCGGAGCGGAGCACCTCGGCCAGGGCGGAGGGGACGGTGTTGACCAGTCGCACTCCGGTGGACGGCGGCAGGTCGGGCAGGTCGAGGATGCTGCCGGCGCTGCCGGCGAACACCACCCGGCCGCCCCAGCAGAGGGGGACGAAGAGCTCGAAGACCGACAGGTCGAAGCCGATGGAGGTGGTGGCCAGCACCCCGTCCAGCTCGCGGTCTGAGAAGGCGCGGCGGGCCCACCGCACCAGCGCCACCGCGCTCCGGTGCTCGACCGCCACCGCCTTGGGCCGGCCGGTCGAGCCCGACGTATAGATAAGGTAGGCCAGGTTCCCGGGCGAGGGGCGGATGACCACCCCGGGCTCGCCGGGTGTCTCGGGTCTGTCGTCGATCCGGACCCGCGGCAGGTCCACGCCGGACAGGAGGACGTCGGTCTCGCCGCTGGTGAGCGCCAGACGGGCCCCGGAGTCGGCGAGCAGCAGGGACAGCCGCTCGGCCGGATACGCCGGGTCCAGGGGGACATAGGCGCCGCCCGCCTCCAGCACCGCGAGCAGCCCCACCACCATCCGGGGACCGCGCTCGATACAGACCCCCACCCGTACCTCCGGGCCTACGCCCAGGCTCCGCAGACGCGCGGCCAGATCGGCGGAGCGCCGCAGCAGCTCGTCATAGGTCAGCCGCTCCCCTCCGGACTCGACGGCCACGGCCTCGGGTGTGAGCAGGGTTTGGCGGGCGATCAGATCATGCAGACAGACGTCCGCCGGCTCGGTAAGGGGGGAGCCGGCGCTCCAGGTGGCGATCTGGCTATGCTCGGCCGGCGAGAGGATCTCGATCTCCGCCACCGGCCGTGCGGGATCGGCCGCCGCCCCGCTCAGGAAGGCTGTCAGGTGCCCGAGGAGGCGCCCGGCGGTGGCCTCGTCGAAGAGATCAGCATCGAGCTGGAGGGCGAGGGCGAGTCCTCCCCTCTCCGTCTCCGCGGCCATGAGGGTGAGGTCCACCTGCGCCCGGATCTCGTCGAGGGCGATGGACTCCAGCTCGATCCCGCCGAGCGCCACCCGCGCTCCGTCCTCTCCCAGCGCGAACGGGGCCAAGGCCCGCTCCTCGGGATGCCGGGTGGGCTGGAGGGCGAGCATGGCCTGGAAGAGCGGCCGGCCGGCGCCGCGCTGGGCGCCCAGATCACGGGCTAGGCGCGGGATCGGGTAGTCGCCATGCTCGAAGGCCTCGACCGCGGCGCCGCCCGCCTGCCCGGCCAGATCCGCGAACCCCGGCTCGCCGACGAGCCCGAGGCGCAGCACCACGGGGTTGACGAAGTAGCCGACCTCCCCGTGGAGCCCGCCCCGGACCGACGTGGGCGTGCCCACCAGCACCTCGTTCACCTCGTCGTGACCGCTCCAGCGGTGGAGGACTGCCTGAAAGCCCGCCAGGAGCGATCCGAAGAGGGTGGCTCCCCGGCCACGCCCCACCTGACGCAGAGCGCCGGCCAGACCGTCCACGTGGCGGCTCCCCGTCCTCCCGCGCCAGCTCGGGGAAAGTGGCCGGGAGCGGTCCACCGGCAGGTCGAGGACGGGCAGCTCGCCAGCGAGGCGCTGGTGCCAGAAGGCGCGGAGCCGCTCCTCCCGCGGTCCGGCGAGCGCCGCCTCCCGGTGCCGGATCCAGGCCGTGAGCCCTGGGCCGGAGTGACCGAGGCGCGCCGGTGCGCCGCCACGCTCCTGGTCATAGAGCGCCGCCAGGTCGCGCAGCAGCACCGCCGCCGAGGCGAAGTCCACGATCAGGTGATGGACCGCCAGCAGCAGCGCCACCCGACCATCCGGCAGGGTCCAGACGCGCACGCGCAGCAGCGGCCCGGTTTCCAGCTCGAAGGGCCGGTACGCCTCCGCCACCAGCAGCCCGGGCAGCTCCTCCTCTCCCGCGCGCCCCTCCCGATAGTCGGGCGCCAGCCGCCCATGGACCCGCCGCACCGGCTCGCCCTCCCGGGTCTCGAACGTGGTGCGGAGCGCCGCGTGCCGCTCCGTCAGCAGGATGAGGGCCCGCCCCAGCGCCGCGCCGTCGATTCCCCCCAGGAGCCAGGCCGCTCCTGCGAGGTTGCCGGCCGCCGCCTTGGGGTTCAGCCGGTCCAGCACCCAAAGGTCCCGCTGCCCCTCGGAGAGAGGGTGCTCCCCCGGAAGGTCGGGCTCGGCGCCGAGAAGGGCCGGAGCCTCCCCCCGTTCGGCCGCCCGCACCAATCCCTCCAGCTCCCGTAAGCTGACCCCCTCCAGGAGAGCCGTCATGGAAACCGTCGCGCCCATCCGGGACTCGACGGCGCTCCGCAGCTCCGCCGCTCCGAGGGAGTCCAGCCCCAGAGCGGTCAGGGGGGCCTCCGGCTCGATCTCCTCCACCCGCCGCCGCAGGACCCGCGCCACCTCCTCCGCGAGGGAAAAACCCCCCTCCTGACCTCCCCCGCTCCCTACCGCCCGCCCACCCAGGGGGGGAGGCACCACCACCCTTGAGCCCAATTCGATATCAGGCGAGGGGCCCGACCGCGCCACTACCGCCAGCTCACCAGTCAGGTACGCTGCTCGGCAGGCGGAGCGACGGATCTTGCCGCTGGACGTCTTGAGGATCGTGCCACCCCGTAGCAGCACGACCTCCTCCACGGCGACCTCGTGCTCCTCGGCCACGGCGCGGCGCACCGCCTCCAGGGCCTCGGTCCGGGTGGCCGGATCGGCGCCGGCCGAGCGCTCCACCTCGTGCAGGAGGACCAGGCGCTCCTCGCCGCCGCGCTCGATGGAGAACGCCGCACCGCCGCCCGGCCGCAGGGAAGGGTGGCTCTCCTCGGCCGTCCGCTCCACATCCTGGGGATAGATGTTGCGGCCGCGGAGGATGATCAGGTCCTTGATGCGGCCGGTGACGAACAGCTCACCGCCAGCGAGCGACCCCAGGTCGCCGGTGCGGAGGAAGGGGCCCCGCCCATCGGCGAGCCGGGCTTGAAAGGTGCGCGCCGTCTCCTCGGGCCGCCCCCAATACCCGGCGGCGACGCTCGGCCCCGCCACCCAGATCTCCCCCACCCGGCCCGGCTCGCAGGGAGTGTGAGCCTCGGGGTCGGCAATCACCACCTCGAGGTCCGGGGCCGCCCGGCCGCACCCCACCCGCTCGCGGCTCCCCGGGCCTTCCACGGCGCGGACCACCGGCGGTTCCGCGGGCGATCCCCCGGTGACGAACAGCGTCGCCTCGGCCAGCCCGTAGCACGGGAAGAGCGCCCCGCGCCGGAAGCCGCAGGAGGCGAACGCCGCCGCGAAGCGCTCCAGGGTGTCGGCCCGCACCGGCTCGGCGCCGTTGAACGCCACCTCCCAACTCGCCAGGTCGAGCCCCGCCTTCTCCTCCTCGCTCACCTTGCGGACGCAGAGGTCATAGGCGAAGTTCGGGCCGCCGCTGGTGGTGGCGCGATAACGGGAGACGGCCTCCAGCCAGAGGGCCGGCCGCTGCAGGAAGGACAGCGGCGCCATCAGGACCGCCCGCGCGCCCGTGTAGAGCGGCTGCAGGACGTTCCCGATGAGCCCCATGTCGTGATAGAGCGGCAGCCAGCCCACCACCACCGACGACTCCGACTGGCCGAAGGCGCGGCGGATGGCCTCCTCGTTGTGCGCGAGGCTGCCGTGGGTGACCACCACCCCCTTGGGGTCCGAGGTCGAGCCCGACGTGTACTGGAGGAACGCCGGATCGTTCGGACCGGGCGAGATCGCGCGCCAGGCGCCGGCCAGCGCGGCCTCCAGGGTGTCGGTGGCGATCCATAGAGCGTCCGCCAGCTCCGCCACCCTGCCGGTGACCGCGCCCGGCTTCAGGTTGGAGGGAGCGAGCACCACCCGCGGCCGGGCGTCGGCCGCGATAGACCGCAGCCGTGCCGCCGGCCGGTTGCGTCCCGGTGGGTAGGCGGGGACCGCCACCGCCCCGGCATACAGGCAGCCGAGGAACGAGGTGATGAACCCGAGCCCCGGGGGGTGGAGCAGCAGGACCCGCTCCCCCCTGGAGACAACCGCTCCGGATTCCTGAAGAGCGGCGGCCACCGCCAGAGAGCGCGCCTCGAGCTCGGAGCGGGTGAGGGTCTCGGCCTCCGCGCCCGCCGAGTCCAGGAACGTGAAGGCCGGCCGCGAGGGGTGCTCCGCGGCCCTGCGGCGCACGATGTCGGGTCCGGTGGGGGAACGGCGCGGGGTCATCGGCTCCTCTCTTACAGATCCTTCGGGTGCCAGCGGGCCATACAGGCGAGCCACTCCCCGATGGAAGACCGTCCGCAGAAGAAACTCTTCGGCTTATTGAGATTCCATCTCTTTTTGTATTGACAAACAGGACTCCCTCGGTCCAGTATCTCGCCGCGCACATTGAGATTCATTCTCAAGAAGAGAGAGTAGATGAGAACAGGGGACGTTCGAGAGCCATGAAGCTGCCGTTGCGTACTGCGATTTTCTGGATCCACCTCGCCCTGGGCCTCACGGCCGGGCTCGTCATCCTGGTCATGTCCGTGACCGGCGTGCTCCTGATGTACGAGCGGCAGATCACCGAGTGGGCCGACCGGGGCTATCGCGCCGCGCCGCCGTCCCCAGGCGCCGAGCGGCTGCCGGTCGAGACCTTGCTCTCGCGCGTCCTCGCGGCCCGGCCCGAGGCCACCCCGGCCAGCGTCATCCTGCAGGCCGACCCCGCGGCGCCCGCGACGGTGAGCCTGGGACGGCGCAGCCAGCTCTTCGTGAACCCCTATACCGGCGAGATCCTCGGCGAGGGCTCGCAGAAGGTCCGGAAGTTCTTCCACGCGGTCACCGACTGGCACCGCTGGCTCGGCGCCGCCGACGACAACCGCGACGGCGCCCGCGCCGTCACCGGGGCCTCCAACCTGGTCTTCCTGTTCCTCGTCGTCTCGGGGCTGTACCTCTGGGTGCCGCGCAAGTGGGTCCGTACCCAGTTGCGGAACGTCACCTGGTTCCGCGGCGGCCTGTCGGCCAAGGCCCGCGACTTCAACTGGCACAACGTCTTCGGCTTCTGGATGGCGATCCCCCTCTTCTTCGTCGTCGCGAGCGCGGTCGTCATCTCCTATCCCTGGGCGGGCAACCTGATCTACCGCGCCGTCGGCGAGGAGCCGCCGGTACGCAGCGGTCCGCCGGGAGGCCAGGGGGCGGGGCCGGGCCGGGCGCGCGCCGAAGGCGCGCGCCGCGAAGGCGGACCGGCCGGCGAGCGGCCTTCGGGCGAACGGCGAGGCGAAGAGCCGGGCTTCGACCGCTCGGTCCTCCAGGGGCTCGATCCGCTCTGGGCCCGCGCCGAGCGCCAGGTCGCCGACTGGCAGACGCTCAGCCTGCGGCTGCCCGAGTCCGCCGACGCGCCGGTGACCTTCACGATCAACCGCGGGCACCGGGGGCGTCCCGACCTGCGCTCCCAGCTCACCCTGGACCGCGCCCGCGGCGAGGTGGTGACCTGGGAGCCGTTCGCCAGCCAGAGCCTCGGCCGGCGGCTGCGCACCTGGACGCGCTGGATCCACACCGGCGAGGCCGGAGGCGTGCTCGGCCAGACCCTCGCCGGCATCGCCTCGGCCGCGGGAGCCGTCCTGGTGTGGACCGGCTTCGCGCTCGCCTGGCGCCGGCTGGTACCGAAGAGGCAGTCCAAGAAACAGACATTGACAGCGGAAGAGGCCGATACGGCAGCCCCCTCCCAGGCCTACGAGGCCTGAGCGAGGGGGCCCGCGAGGCTCCGCGTATCTTTTTTGATTCCGAGGAGAGACACATGCAAGGCAGAGGCAAGAAGCACGGAAAGGACCGCCGGCAGGGGCCCTCGCGCCCGAATTGGCTGTTCATGGGCGCGCTGGTCACCTCGACGGCGCTCGGGGGCCGCGCCACGGCGCAGGCCGACATCCAGCGCCAC
>DASPJI010000129.1:0-2768 GCA_035628695.1 Thermoanaerobaculia bacterium
GGCCAGGATCAGCAGGAGGATCAGCAGCGGCGGCAAGCCCGGCGACAGCGAACGGCGGCGCGGCGTGGCCTGTCCGGTCATGACCCCACGGTCTGCAGGCGGTCCGCGATGCGCCGGGCGACATGGCCCCAGGTCCATCGCTCCGCCATCTCGGCCGCCGCGGCGGCGCCCCGGCGGCGCGCCTCCTCCCGCTCCTCGTAGACCTGGCGCAGCAGGTGCCGCAGGTGCTCGGGGTCCGGGTCGGCCCAGGAGTAGCCGGCGTAGTAGGGGCACTTGGCCACCGCCGGCACGGTCCGGCGCACCCGCAGCGGGTAGCCGATCCCCTCGTGCAGGAACTCGGTGTGCGCCCCCCAGTCGGTGGCGATGGTGGGCAGGCCGCACGCCATCGCCTCCATCAGCGGCATGTTCCACCCCTCGCCGCGGCTGATCGACACGTAGCAGTCCGCCGACCGGTAGAGCGAGCCGAGCTGGTAGTGGGGGAACTCCAGATTGAACAGGTACGAGATCTTGCCCCCCGAGGGGCGCAGGCGCAGGCGGCGGATCTCCTCCTTGAGCCGGATGTCGCCGTCCCGGTTCATGATCTTGCAGAGGAGGCGCACCGGCTCCTTGGCCGAGAAGACCTCGTTGAACGCCTTGAGCAGCAGCCAGGGCTCCTTGCGCTCCCCCCACTCGAAGATGGAGAGGAAGACCATCTCGCCCATCGGGTTGGGGTGGGCCTGGACCCCCGGGTGGAAGTAGTTGACGTCCACGCCCAGGGGGATCACGTGCACCGGGCGCTGGAGGCCGGAGCGCAGGAAGCCCTGGCGGTTGAACTCGCTGGGCACCCAGACCTCGTCCATGCGGTTGGCCTGCCGTACCCAGTCGGCGGGGAAGCCGTCCACCTCCAGCATGGTGTAGCCGATCTTGTACTTCCCCTCGTTGCGCTCGAAGACGTCCCCCTGTCCGTAGACCACCGAGACCGGCGGCCGCTGCGGCACGGGGCGGCCCCGGATGACGTCCAGCCGGTAGTCGCCGCTCGCCTCGGGCTCCGGCACCGGGAAGACCGTCCCGGGTCCGTAGACGTAGCGGTAGGCCATCCGCACCCCCTCCTGCTCGAGGCCGCGCACGATCTCGCGGCTGCTCATCGCGTAGCCGGTGGGGAAGTTCATGATCGACTGCCAGAGCAGCTCGCGGCGATAGTGCTTCTCGAGCGCCGCCGTCCACTTCTTGCGGAAGATCTCGCGGCTCCCCTGGAAGAGGCGCATCATGGCCTGGGGGTCCTTCTGGGTGGAGCCGTGCTCGTTGTGGACCAGCGTCACGTCGCCGCAGACCACGGTCTTCCAGCCGGCCTGCCGCGCCCGCAGGCAGTAGTCGGTGTCCTCGAAGTAGGACTGGAAGTCGAGCGCCAGGCCGCCGATGGCGTCGATCACCTCGCGCCGGATGTAGGCGACGGCGAAGACGATCCCCTCGACCTCGCGGGTACCCGGGTACTGGCCGATGTCCTTCTCGAGCGAGCCGATCTGCTGGCCCCAGGCCGTGTCCGGCAGGATGTAGGTGCCGGCATGGAGGAGGCGCCGGTCCGGCAGCACCAGCCGGCAGCCGGCGACGCCGACTTCGGGCACGGCGGCACAGGCGCGCAGGCGCTCCAGCCAGTCGGCCTGGGTGAATTCCATGTCGTTGTTGAGCAGGACGATGTCCGAGCCCGGCTCGGCGGCCTCGATGCCGGCGTTGTTGCCGCGGACGAAGCCGAGGTTCTGGGGCAGGGAGAGGACCCGGATCGATCCCTGGGCGGCGAACTCGGCGAGCCGCTCCGGCGTCTCGTCGGTGGAGCCGTTGTCCACCACCAGGACCTCGGCGTCCGTGAGGTCGGTCTCGAGGAGCGTGGCGAGGCAGCGCTCGGTCAGGTCCCAGCGGTTCCAGGCCAGGATGATGAGGGTGGCTATCCGCCGGGGGCGCCGGGGGCGCGGGCTCGCCGAGCTAATCATCCAGCTCCCGGGAAACCGGCGCCAGCGAGCGCCAGAGGTCGGTCAACGTCTCCTCGACCTCGGCCGGGGTGAGCGCCGTGGTCTCCTGCCAGAACGCGGGCTCGTAGGCGCCGAAGGGGAGGGGCGGCAGGCCGGCCAGCAGCCGGGAGATGAGGATGAGGTCCCGCTTGCAGACGTGGCGCTGGATGAGGCGCAGCTCGCGGGAGCGCCGCTCCAGGGCCGCCTCCAGGGCCTCCACCCGCGCTTCCAGCCGCGCGATGGTCCGCTGCTCTTCGGATTCCATGATCTACCAGGAGCGTCCGAAGGGGCGGCGGGCGAGCTGGATGAGCTTCCAGGCCTTGGACCTGAGGACCGCGTTGTGGAACCCGGCCAGGCGCTCCACATCCTGCTGCAGGCGCCAGACCACGTCGGAGCCCCCGCTCCGGTCAGTCCGTTCGGAGGTCAGGGCGGCGAGCGGGTCCTGGTCCTCGGCTCCCCAGGCGAGACGGGTGAGGCGGGCCTCGCGGTCGCGCAGCTCCCGCTCCCGCAGCTCGCGGTCGAACGTCTCAGCCTCGGTCCGGCCGCGCAGGCGGGCATCGTCGAGCATATCCTCGCGCCTCTCCATGGTCCTGTTGACGGGTCAACGGCTGCAAGCCGGAGCCGGGAGCAGACGCCCCTGAGGCCCAGACTTGAGGTCACATCGCCTGGTGACTATACTTACGCGAACTCGGGAAACGCAACCGGGCCCCGCGCGTCAAACCGCTTGGTCGATCGTCCGGTCTTACCGTCCACCCCTTTCCAAGAGGGAATCGTTGAGTTACGAGC
>DASPJI010000130.1:0-3784 GCA_035628695.1 Thermoanaerobaculia bacterium
GGAGACGGAGCAGGGCTTCCGGATCGCGGGTGGCCAGAGCGCTCGGCGGCTCGTACGGCGGGATCCGCGGCTCGCCGGTGGCGACATCGAGTCCCAGCAGCCTCCGGCCCAGAGAGTAGATCTCGTAGCCGTAGCCGCGCAGGACATCCGCCAGCTCCTGGCTCTGGGCCGCGAAGGACTCGTACACCACGTTGCGGATCAGGCCCCGCCGCAGCGAATCGGCGGCCCCGGCCAGCACCTGCAGCTCTCCTCCCTCGACGTCCAGCTTCATCAGCGCGGCGGTCCGCCCGGCGAGGACCTCGTCCAGCGTCACCACCGGCACGGGGAGCCCATCCTCACCGGCTCCCAGGTGGGCGGTGCCGCGGTTGCTCGCGAACTCACCGTCGGTGTGAAGGAAGCCGGTCCCCGGCTCCCTCCCGAGCGCGGCATGGCAGGGGAGGACGGGAGAGAACCCGTACCGTCTCTGGAAGAGTTCCAGATTGGCCAGGAGCTCGGCGAAGACCTCGGGATGCGGCTCGAACGCCAGGACCTCGCCCGCGGGGCCGGTCCGCAGGGCCATGAGGCCGGTCATGGCGCCGATGTTGGCGCCCACGTCGACGGCGAGGTCGCCAGGCCTCAGGAGGCGCCAGAGGGTCTCGCTCACGGCCAGGTCATAAAGGCCGAACTGCCAGATGGAGAGGCCGATCACCTCGCGGGTATCGATGTGGATCGGCAGACCCCAAGGCAGGCAGGCCAGCCGCGGCCCCGGGGTGTCGTGGCTCAGCGCCTGCCGCAGGCGGCGGAGCCCCTGTCCCGGACGGAAGAGATAGTGGGGCTTGAGGAAACGCTCGACAAAGGCTTCGGCGTCCATCTCACGCCTCCTTTCGGGTGAGGACCACGTCCCCGAGGACGAGCCGGTCCATGCGGGTGCGGAGGAAGCAGTCGAGAGCCTCCGCGGGCCGGTTGACGATCGGCTCGTTCTCGTTGAACGAGGTGTTGAGGACCATGGGCACGCCGGTCCGTTCCTCGAAGGCACGGATCAGCATCCAGTACCGTGGGTTCGTCCGCTTGGACACGGTCTGGAGCCGCCCCGTGCCGTCCACATGGGTGACGGCGGGGATCAGCGGCCGCTTCTCTGGCCGGATCGGGTACACCTTGATCATGAAGGGGTCCGGAAAATGAATGGTAAACCATTCTCCGGTCCGCTCCTCCAGAACCGACGGCGCGAAGGGACGGAACGACTCCCGGCGCTTGATCTTGAGGTTGAGGATGTCCTTCATGTCCCCCCGGCGCGGATCGGCCAGGATGGAGCGGTTGCCCAGGGCCCGGGGGCCCCACTCGGAGCGCCCCTGGTACCAGCCCACCACCTCGCCGCGGACGAGGGCCTCGGCGGTGTCGGCGGCCAGGCGCTCCTCGTCCTGGAAGGTCTCGATCCGGATCTCCCCCCAGGCGCCGTCCCGGCCACCCGACTCCGGGATGCGCTCGGCGATCTGCCGGCGGATCTCGTCCTGTCCGTAGGCCGGCCCCCAGTAGCAGTGCTCCATGACGAAGCCGTTGCGGGGAGCGCCCAGGACGGCGTGGTGGACGTACAGGGCGGCGCCGAGGGCGGTCCCCGCGTCGCCGGCCGCGGCCTGGATGTAGACGTCGCGCACGTCGGTGTTGTCGAACAGCCGGCCGTTGGCGAGCGAGTTCATGGCGCAGCCGCCGGCGAGCGTCAGCCGGTCGAGCCCGGTACGGCGCTGGAGGGCGCGCACCAGGGCGAAGAAGCGCTCCTCGTAGACCTGCTGGAGCGACGCCGCCATGTCCTTGTGGCGCTGGGTCAGCTCGTCGCCGGGGCGGCGCGCCGAACCCAGCAGCTCCTCGAGCGCCGGAGTGAAGACCAGCCCCTGGACCGGCTCGCCGTCCTCCCAGCTCATCTCCACCCCCTCGGAGAGGTGCCGGAAATAGCGGAGGTCCAGCCGGAAGCTGCCGTCGGATCGCTCAGGAACCACCCGCCGGAGCTTGGCGGCGAACCCGGGCTCGCCGTAGGCCGCGAGGCCCATCACCTTGTACTCGTCGCCGAAGCCATGGAAGCCCAGGTACTGGGTGATGGCGGTGTAGAAGAGGCCGAGCGAGTGCGGGAAGCAGACGCGGTCCAGCACCTCGACGCAGTTGCCGCGCCCGACCGCCATCATGGTGGAGACGAAGTCGCCGAAGCCGTCGACCGTCAGGCACATCGCCTCCTCCCAGGGGGAGCAGAAGAAGGCCGACGCCACGTGGGCGAGGTGGTGCTCCACCGGATGGAGCTTCGGCGAGCGGCCGAAGGTGGCGGCGACCCGCTCCTCCAGCGACGAGACCTGGGCCAGGTTGCGCACCCGGGAAGCGGCGCGGCGCAGGCTGCGCGGATGGGAGAGGGCGAGGAGCGCCTTGCGGAAAAGGTAGGCGCGGGGCTGGCGCGACACCGCCAGGGCCGAGACCTCTCCGATGTCGCCGCCGAGCTCGTCCAGACAGAAGCGCAGGGCCTGCTCGGGGAAGCCGGCCCAGTGCTTGATGCGCCGGAAGCGCTCCTCCTCGACTCCGGCGACGAAGCGGCCATCGGCCACGGCCGCCGCCGAGGCATCGGCGTGATAGGCGCTCACCCCCAGCACGCGGCTCATCGGGTCTCCTCCGTCATCAGCTCCTCGAGACGCACGTCGACGATCAGCCGGAACCAGAACGCCTGCAGGAAATGGAAGACGAAGCCGTTCTTGCCGTCCAGGATCCCCAGCAGGAAGAAGTACCGGTAGAGGAAGTAAAGGAACGGCCGGACGAACAGCGGCATCCGGTAATAGCGGGTCTTGAGCCAGAGCACCCGCTCGTCGGGGGTGCCGAACAGGCGCGGCGTCAGCTTCCAGGGGAGGTCGCGCCGCCGCCGCTCCAGCTCCTCGCGGGCGAAGGCGTCGGCATAGCGCAGGTGCTTCTGCAGATAGAAGAGGATGGCGTCCTCCTTGCGGTTCCACTCCTCGATGGGAGCGCTCAGTTTTCCGACCGGCCCCTGGATGTAGACCCGGGTGTCCTGCTCGACGGGGTCGAGCTCGCCGCGCCCGCGCCGGAAGAGCTTCATCAGGTACTTGCTGCCGTAGCCGCCGAAGCGGAGGGGGCGTCCCCGGAAGATCTGGCGCCGGCGGAGGTAGAAGCCGTTCTCGCGCAGGTCCGGCCGGGCGAGGAGCGCCGCCATCTCCGCCTTGAGCTCCGGGGTGAGCGCCTGGTCGGCCTCCAGGATCAGGATCCACTCGTTGCGGATCGGCAGGTTGTCCAGCCCCCACTGGAAGATCCAGGGGATGATCCGGCCATGCTCGTAGGGGAGGTTCAGCACCTCGTCGGCGTAGCGGCGGGCGATCTCCACCGTCCGGTCCTCGCTCTCCGAGTCGATGACGAACACCTGGTCGGCGAAGCCGTGGACGCTGGCCAGCGATCTCTCGATGTTGACCTCTTCGTTGCGGGTGGTGAAGAGAACGGTCACGGGGGCTTTCAAGCGTTCACCTTTTCTGCAAGCGCGCGGCGGCGCGAAGGATACCCTGCCAGGTGGCCGCGTAGTCCCACCGGGCGAGGATGGCGCGGTTCTCGTCCCGGACTGAGTCGGGGGAGAGGCGCAGGGCGTCGTCCAGGCGGCGGGCGAGCTCGGCGTCGTCGCCGGCCTGGTAGACGAAGCCGTTGCGGCCGGCGGTCAGGAGGTCGCGGGCCGCTCCGACCCGGGACGAGGCGATGACCGGCAGGCCGCAGGCCAGGGCCTCGGCCACCGAGACACCCCAGCGCTCCTCGCGCGCCGGGTGGATGAAGACGTCGG
>DASPJI010000131.1:0-4985 GCA_035628695.1 Thermoanaerobaculia bacterium
CCGTCCTTGCCGAACAGGGTGACGCGGTACCGGTACCGCGCCTCGTCCTGGTCGCTGGGACGGAAGAAGGTCCACGATTGGGTGGAGCCGTCGCCGGGCAGCTCGACCAGCCGGATCTGCTCGGGCTGGCCGGGCCCGCCGTAGGACAGCTCGACGGTGACCTTGCGGAAGCGGCCCAGGGGATCGGTGGCGCTGAGGCTCACCGGCACCGCCCGTGACGTCGGTGGATTGATGACTACCAGGGAGTCCCCCTCGCCCTCGACCTCCACCACCTCCTGGACGTTGCCGTAGAAGAAGACGCTGCGCACGCGGAAGCGGCGGCTCCCCGCCTCCGGCGGCCGGACCGGCACCACCGCCGCCGGCGCCGCCTGGGTCAGCACCACGGTGCGCTCGGCGTGGACAGCGCCATGGTCGTAGAGGACGGTGCTCTGCACGCTCTGCACGCTGGTCCAGTCGACGTTGCCGAGGACCAGGCTCACCGGGAAGACGGCGCCCACGATCCGCGGGTCGACGTCCAGGTTGCGGGTGGTCGTCCGGATCCAGGGCGACGTCGCCTGGGTGTCGGTGGAGCCGATGGCGAAGCCCGCCTTATAGGAGGCCACCACCTGGTACTCGAGCTCGACGCTCCGCCGGCGGTCCATGAAGAACGCGTAGCTCCCCTTGTCGCCGGCCTTGGAGAGGGGGAACTCCTGGGTGTCCTTGGGAGCGGTGCCGTCGTCGCGCACGCCGTAGCGGAGCTTGACCACCATCGAGTTGACTCCGGCCGCGGCCAGGTCGGCGGTGGTGGAGACGGCGCCGACGATGCGCTCGAAGAACGGATCGTTGAGGTCGACCTCCTTGATGCGTCCGGCGAGCTGCGCGGCGCCCGGCAGCATGCGGATGGAGCCCTGGGGCGCGGCCGACCGCTTGGCCGCGGCGATCTGGCGGAGATCGTAGGTGATGAGCTGCTGCTCCTCCTGGCTGAGCGACTTCAGGAGGAAAGCGGCCTGCGGCCGGCCGGCGCGGTTCCAGGCCTCGACGGCCCCTCCCCCGCCGGCGGCAGGTTGCGTCGCGCCAGTGCCCGCGGGCTGAGCGGCGCCCTGCGGCGGGGCCGCCTGGCCGCCGACGCGGGTGGTGCTGGGGTTGGCCGAGTCACCCTGCTGGCGGGGGCCCGATACGTCGCCCGCCGAGCCGCGCCCGGTGCCGGCGGCGGCCAGGGGGGCGGTGAAGCCCGCCTCGCTGCGCGCCGCGGCCTCGGTGGCGTCGTAGACCGTAATGTTGCCCCGGTCGTCGGCGAGCACCTTGCCGGGCGTGAGGCCGGGCCGGAAGAAGCCCCAGGTGGCGAGCTCCTTGGCCAGCTCCTGGAGCTTCTGCGCCCGCTCGGCCAACTTCGCCGGGTCGGACTGCAGGTAGTCCACCTCCTCGATCTTGATGTGCCCCTCTTTGCGCAGCCGCTCCATCTCGGCGTCGATGTCGGCCTTGAACACCAGGGTGTTCAGGGCGAAGCGGCTGCGCAGGTAGGAGTAGCTCTGCTTGAAGTCGATGGTGATCTTGCCTTCGTAGGCGGGCAGGAGGCCGCGGTACTCGAGGTCATAGATCACGGCCACCTGGGTGGCGCCGGGGTCCTGCAGGGAGGCGCGCATGAGCTGCGCCCCCTCGGCGCTCATCTCGATGGTGAAGACCGTCCGGTTGTCGCCGTAGAGGCTGGGCCGGGCCGATCCCAGGATGCGTTCGACGAAGCGCGGGCCGGCCTCGGCCTGTCCCGGCACCGGCTCGGCGCTACCGGCGCCGCCGGCCTCTTCGAGCGCCCGGGCGCGGCCGGCGGAGAAGCCGAGGGCGCTCACCCGCACGCTGCCGTCCTCGAACGGCACCGGCACCAGCTCGACGTCGCCGCCGGCGCGGCTGCCGAGCTCGCCGCGCACGCTTTCGATGACACCCAGGGGCACACTCAGGTCGACGGTCATGGTGAGGAAGCCGCCGCCGGTACGGTCCCCCTCCCGGAAATCGGGGTTGTCGGTGATGTCCCGGCGATAGATCAGGAGCTGGAACATCGGCGCGCCGTTCTCCACCGTCAGGTGGGGGGCGCGGGGCATGTAATAGAAGCGTTTCGGATCGTTGTAGTCGCGGAAGAGGGTTAGGCCTTCCAGCTCGAGTGAGGTGTCGAAGTAGAGCATGGCCGCTCCTGGTCGGGATTCGCGTCGAAGCTCGATGGCGTGAGGTCAGGATGCAACGTTTCTCCCGGTCCGCGCGCCGAATTCGTCGTCGGCTGTTGAGGCGCGGGATCGAGAGGAAACGTTACGGAGGATTCATGCTGACTCTGGCGGACCGGTTGCGGATCGAGCCCTTCACCCTGTTCCGGGACGTGATCTACAAGGATGGCGCCCGGAGCTATACGGCGAGGCTCTATGCCCTGCCGGACGCCCCCCGCCTGGCGCGGGACCAGGACGGCGGCCCGGCGTTCGGCTTCGTCTGGTACCGCACGCCGGCCGGCGAAGAGGCGCCGGGAGGGGGCGGGATGGTCACCCTCACCGTGGAGCTGGGGCCATCTTCTGAAGAGAAGGAGCGGCTCGCCGCGGCGGTGGCGGCGGCGCTGCCGGCGGAACGGCTGGAGGACATCGAGATCCTCTCGATGCCGTTCCGGGCGGGCACGGTCTCCCTCGCCTTCGCCGGCGAGGAAGGGGCCCGGGAGGGGCCAACCGGCGACTTCGCCGCGCGGGTCGCCGGCAGCGGCCCGGCCCGGCTCGCCGGCTCCCAGCGTGCCACGTTCACCGTCGAGCTGACCCGGGACGGCGCCGCCCTCCTCCACCAGTGCCTCGAGCGGGGGCTCGACCTCTTCCATGCCCGCTACGACCTCCTCTACGACTACCGGCTGGACGACGTGGAGCTGCGGATCTGGTGTGATGCCAGGGGGGAGGACCGGCTGTCCGGTGTCGAGGTCGTCACCACGCGCCATCTGGACCCGGAGGAGCACCAGGCGCTCGAGAGGATCGGCCACGAGCTGCTCGATGCGGCGCTCGCCGGCGGCGACACGGTGGTCGACCTCTCCTTCACCCAGGCCTTCCCGGTTGAAGGGCGGGCCGCGCTCGACGGCACGATCCGGCTCGGTGTCCCGCTGGCGGAGCTGGCCAATTCCGGACAACGGGTGCGGCAGGTGGATCTCGAAGGGAGCTTCTTCACGGTGCTGGAGGTCCCCGTCCACTGCACGGTGGACTTCTCCGAGGGTCCGATCGAGACCGTCCGGGTAAAGGTGGAGTACGACGTCACCGGGCCGGCGGGCCGGGTCCACACCACCGGCGAGTACCTCTTCAGCCGCGCGGCCTCAGGGCCCTATCTCTTCCGGACCGCCCTGGCGTCGCCCGGCCAGCGGACCGTGCGCTGCGAGGCCGAGGTCTTCTATGCCGGTAACGCCGAGCCCCTGCGCGTCGCCTATCCCCCTGCCGAGGGCACCGCGATCGTGCTCGACCTCGACCGTCTCGGAGTGCTGCGGGTGGAGGTCGGGCTGCGTGACGTGCCCCTGGAAAGGATCCGCGCCGCCGTGGTCGATCTCGAAATCCCCCCTCTGGGGCTCACCCATCGCATGGTCCTGGACGGCGAGACGCCCGCCGGCCTCTGGCAGCCGGTCACCCGGGTTTCCACTCCCCCGCCGTTCCGGTACCGGGCGACCTGGCTGACCGCCGGCGGCGAGCGCATCGAGACCGAATGGCGCGACTCCACGGCCGGCGCCATCGCCCTCGACGCACCCCGGTCGCTGGTCTCCAAGGCCCGGGTGCAGCTCGTCGGCGCGGGCGACTTTTCCGGCCTGGCGCAGATCGTGGTGGACCTGGAGGCCGAGGTGGAAGGCCGGGTCCATCGCGGGCAGCTCGCCTTCTCCACCGCCGGGGAGAGCCGGACTTGGGAGGTACCGGGGGCCCAACTCGGGTTCCGGTACCGGTCCCGCTTCACCCTGGTCGGCACCGATGGCGCCGTCCGCTCCCTGGAGTGGGTGGACCAGGACGGTCCGGTGCTGGTGGTGCGCGACCCGCTCCGCTTCGAGGTGCGGATCGTCTCGCGCCTGCTCGACCTCGGCGGCTCCCTGAACCTGGCCCTGCTCGCCCTGGAGCCCGAGGACGCGGAGGGCGCCGGACGCTCCACCCTGATCCTGCGGCGCCCCGACGAGGAGGCGGTCTGGAGCTTCGGCCTCGCCGCCCCGGACCGCCACCGCTACCGCTGGCAGCTCACGTTGATCCCCAAACAGGGGGAGCGGACCACCACGCCCTGGCAGGAAGCCGAGGCCGGCGTGCTGGTGCTCCGTCCACCCGCGCAGTGAGGACGTCCCCATGCTGACCTTCGAATCGCCCTTCTATGAGATCGCGGGCATCGTCATCTTCCGCGACCACGCCGTTCCCACCCTGTTCCACTACCTGGCCGGGCCGCCCCGTCTGGCGCGGGACGAGCAGGGCCGGCCCCACATGCTGCTCCTCAAGTACCGGCACGCCCTGGACTCCATGGGCGGCGCCGACACCGTGGCCCGCGAGCAGCTCGGCGGCGGCTTCCTCCTCCTGGAGGTGGAGTGCGGGCTGGCCCGCGACCCCCGACGGGACGACGACGTCCGGAACGAGATCGTCCAGAAGCTGGCGTCGACGACCTCCGTCGACTCCGGCAAGATCTCCCTGGTGCCGGTGCTCTACACCGAGGGCAAGGTCAACGTCCTGGCCCTGGACGCCCAGCAGCCGGCCGAGGGGACGCCCGCGGGGGACGCCGAGGCCCACAAACGCTTCGTCCGCGGCATCCAGGGCACCTCGACCCCCTCGCTGCTCGACGACCAGCGCGCCATCTTCTCCATCTCCCTGACGCCGGACGCGGTCACCCTGATCGAGGAGGCCTATCGCTCCGAGCTGTCGCCCATCGGCGTCATGTACGAGCTGGAGTTCGCGGGCCTGCGGCCGGCGCTGGCGGTCAAAGCCCACGTGGAAAAGAAGAAGGTCTACGAGTTCTTCAAGGCGGGCCTCCACCTGGGAGTGCACTCG
>DASPJI010000132.1:0-4078 GCA_035628695.1 Thermoanaerobaculia bacterium
GCGGGCCGTGGCGCTGGCCCGGGAGCGGGGGCTCGATACGGAGCTGGCGGACCTGTTCCAGCACCAGAGCGTCGCCGAGCTGGGGTTGGCGGTCCGCCTCGTCCGTCTCGTCGAGGGCGACACGGAGGGGACTCGGAGCGAGCCGCTGAGCCTGCTCTCGGCGGAGGACCGCCGCAAGCTGCCGCCAGGAATCGAGGACGCCTATCCGCTGGCCATGCTCCAGGCGGGGATGCTGTTCCACATGGGACTGACCCCGGAGGAGCCGCAGTACCACAACGTGGACAGTTGGCACGTGCGTGGGCATTTCGAGGTGGAGGCGTTCCAGGAGGCCGTGCGCCGGGTGGTGGCGCGCCATCCGCTGCTGCGCACCTCCTTCGCCATGACCGGCTACAGCGAGCCGCTGCAACTGGTGCACGCGGCCGCCGAGCTGCCGCTCACGGTGGAGGACATCCGGCATCTGGCGCCCGCGGCGCAGGAGGCCGCCATCGATCGCCTGATCCTCCAGGAAAAGCGGCGGCCGTTCGATCTGACGCGGGCGCCGCAGCTCCGCTTCCATGTCTTCCTGCGCTCGGCCGAGGCCTTCCAGTTCACCCTGGGGGAGAACCACGCCATCTTCGACGGCTGGAGCCTGCACGCGACGCTGTCGGAGATCTTCGAGCTGTATTTCGCCTTGCTGTCGGGAGCGGCGCCCGAGCCGCTGCCGCCGCTGGCCCTCACCTACCGCGAGCACGTGCGGCGGGAGCGGGAGGCGCTCGCCTCGCTGGCGGCGGAAGAGCACTGGCGGCGCCTGCTGCAGGGCGCGGAGCTGGTCGAGCTGCCGTCCTGGCCACCGGGATGGTGCCGGCCCGGCCAGTACCGGATGGAGCGGCTGAACCTGCCGGTGCCCCCCGCGGTGACGGCGGGCCTCAGGCGCCTGGCGCTGGAGGTGGCGGTGCCGCTCAAGAGCGTGCTGCTCGCTGCCCACCTCAAGGTCCTGAGCCTGCTGGCGGGACGGCCGGACGTGGTGAGCGGCGTGGTCTTGAACGGCAGGTCGGAGGAGAGCGAGGGGGACCAGGTGCGCGGCCTCTTCCTCAACACGCTGCCTCTGCGGCTCCGTCTGCCGGACGGCTCGTGGGCCGACCTCGTGCGCGCCGCCTTCCAGGCCGAGCTGGAGCTGCTGCCCCACCGCCGCTATCCCTTCGCCGCCGTGCAGCGCCGGTGGGGGGACCGTCCCCTGTTCGAGATCATCTTCAACTACATCCGCTTCCACGTGGTTCAGGACCTGATGCGCTCCGGGAACGTGGAGGTCCTGCAGTTCAAGCAGGCCGAAGGGGGGCACTTCAAGCTCCAGGCCCACTTCAACCAGGATCTGGCGCAGACGAGCGTCGGGCTGGGCCTGGAGTACGACTCGCACGTGGTGCCGTCGGCGCTGGTGCGGGAGATCGGCGACCTCTATCTCCGCACGCTGGAGAGCATGGCCGGCGCCGCGGACGGTGAGCATGGGGAGGTGTCGATCCTGCGCACGACCGCCGGGCAGAAGCTGCTGCGGGAGTGGAACGACACGGACGCGGAGCTGGCGGGGGCGCGGCACTGTCTCCATGAGCTGATCGAGGAGCAGGCGCGGCGGACTCCGGAGCGAGTGGCGGTGGCGATCGAGGGCGAGAGCCTGACCTACCAGCAGCTTTCTCGGCGTTCCAACCAGCTCGCGCGCTCTCTCCGCCACCTGGGGGTGGGGCCGGAGGTGAGGGTGGCGCTCTGTGCCGGCAGGTCGCCGGAGATGGTGGTGGCGCTCCTCGGCATCCTCAAGGCGGGAGGAGCCTATGTGCCGCTCGATCCGGCGCACCCGGCGGAGCGGCTGGCGCTGGTGCTCGGCGACAGCGCCCCGGAGGTGCTGGTCACCGAAGAGCGCTGGCTGGAGCGGCTGGGGAACGGCGGCCGCGCCGTGTTGCCGCGCGTGGTCTGCCTGGACCGCGACCGCGGACGGGTCGCCGCGGAGGAGAGGGCCGGGCTGGAGGCGGCGCCGGACGGAGGTCCGGGGAGCTTGGCGTACGTGATCTACACCTCGGGCTCCACGGGCCGGCCGAAGGGCGTCTGCCTGCCGCATGGAGCCGTGGTCAATTTCCTCCTCGCGATGGCGCAGCGGCTGGGTCTGGGCGGAAACGAGGTGATCCCGGCGCTGACCACGTTGACCTTCGACATCGCCGGGCTGGAGGTCTATCTGCCGCTGCTGCTGGGCGGCCGGGTGGAGGTCGTCGGGACTGAGGAGGCCGCCGATGGGCGCCAGCTCGTGGCGCGGCTCGCGGCAGCGGGGATGACGGCGATGCAGGCGACGCCGGCGACCTGGCGTCTGCTGCTCGACGCGGGCTGGAGCGAACAGCCGGGCCTCGCGGCCCTGTGCGGCGGCGAGGCGCTGCCGCGGCCTTTGGCGTCGGACCTGTTGGAGCGCGGTGTCGAGCTGTGGAACGTGTACGGCCCCACGGAGACGGCGATCTGGTCGGCCGCCGGGGTGGTGGCGCCGGCGGGGGAGGGCGCCGCCGTGGGCCTCGGCCGGCCGCTCGCCAACACGCGGTTCTACGTCGTGGGGCCCGGGCTCGAGCCGGTGCCGGCCGGAGCCGCCGGGGAGCTGCTGATCGCCGGCGCCGGGGTGGCGCGTGGCTATTGGGGCCGGCCGGCGCTGACGGCGGAGCGCTTCGTGCCCGACGCCTGGAGTCCGGATGGCGGCGCGCGGCTCTACCGGACCGGAGACCTCGTGCGCCATCGCCTGGATGGGGATCTGGAGTTCCTCGGCCGCGCCGACCACCAGATCAAGTTGCGGGGCTTCCGCATCGAGCTCGGCGAGATCGAAGCCGCGCTGCTGGAGCACCCGGGCGTCAGCCTGGCCGCGGTGGTGCCGGTGGGTGAGGGGACCGACCGGCGGCTGGTGGCCTGCTTTGTGAGCCCCGCCGGGCAGGCGCCGGCCGAGGCCGAGCTCCGCGAGCGGCTGCGCGGGCTGCTGCCGGCCTACATGGTGCCGGCGGCGTTCGTGCTCCTGCCGGAGATGCCGCTGACGCCGAGCGGCAAGATCGACCGCCGGGTGCTGACGCAATCCGCCATGGAGGTCCAGGTGTCCGGGGCGCCGCGGCGTGCGCCGCGCGCCCCCATCGAGGAGATCGTGGCCGGGCTCTGGGCGGAGGTGCTCGGGGTGCCGCGGGTTGGGCTGGATGACGACTTCTTCCAGCTCGGCGGTCACTCGTTGATGGCCACCCGGCTGTTCTCCCGGCTGCGCGAGACCCTCCACGTCGAGCTGCCGCTGCGCACCCTCTTCGAGGCTCCCCGGCTGGCCGACCTGGCGGCGAGGGTGCAGGCCGCTCTGGCTGTCGGTGGCGGCGTGCTCGCGCCGCCCCTGGAGCGGGTTTCCCGCGACCTGCCGTTGCCGCTCTCGTTTGCTCAGGAGGGCCTCTGGTTCATCGACCGCCTCCATCCGGGCGGGACGGCCTACAACATCCCCCTGACGGTGCGCCTCACCGGCCAGCTCGACGCGGCCACCCTGAGCCGCACCTTGGCGGAGATCGTCCGGCGTCATGAGACCCTGCGCACGGTCTTCGCGGTGGCCGGGGACCGGCCGGTGCAGGTGATCCTGCCCGAGCCGTTGGCGGCCCTCGCGACGGTCGACCTGGCCGGCCTCCCCCCTGACCAGCGGGAGCGCGAAGCGGGCCGCCTGGCCACCGAGCAGATGAGGTGGCCCTTCGATCTGGCGCGCGGTCCCCTGCTTCGGCATGAGCTGCTCCGTCTTGGCCAGGAATCGCACCTGCTGGTGATGGGCTGCCATCACATCATCGCCGACGCCTGGTCCATCGACGTGCTGGCCCGCGAACTCGCGGCGCTCTACCCGGCGCTCCACGCCGGCCGGCCCAGCCCTCTGCCCGAGCTGCCGGTGCAGTACGCGGACTTCGCGGCCTGGCAGCGCGGCTGGCTGCAGGGTGAGACGTTGCGGGTGCTGCTTGACCACTGGCGGCAGGTGCTCGCCGGGGCACCCTTCCTTGAGCTCCCCATCGACAGACCGCGGCGTGCGGGGCAGGGATTCCGCGGCGGCGAGTTGCGCGCGACGTTGCCGGCCGCC
>DASPJI010000133.1:0-3250 GCA_035628695.1 Thermoanaerobaculia bacterium
AGGACGGGGTGCTGGCGGAGGAGGACGTCGAGCTGGGAAACCAGGAAGGGGTACTGCCGGCCGAACTTCTCGTAGGACTCCCCCGAGAGGACGACGCTCAGCCAGTCTTCCCGGGAGCCGTGGAGCTTCAGCAGACGGATGTGCCCATCCGCTACCACCGTGGCGTTCAGTTCCAGGTGCTGAACGATCGGCTTCACCCCGGCGTCGTCGAGCGCCCGCTCCAGGAGGTTGTCGTAGTTCGTGGTGACGATCGCCTGGAAGAACCCCGCCTTGGCGAGCCGGGCGATGGCCTTATGGAGCGGCGCGGGCGGGCGCGGGGGTCCGAGGAGCCGCTGGAGGAGGTCCGCGAGGTCGCCCGCGCCCTGGCTGGCGACGAAGCGGTCCGCGATCTGGAAGAACGGGAGATCCGGATCGATGGGATCCTCGGATGCCTCGACCATCCGCCGGATCAGATCGCCCGTCCCGGGATAGCCCGCGGCCATCGAAGCCCCCGCTCCGACCCAGAGGACGGGACGCTTGTCCTTCAGGAACCTGGCGAGGCTGTCCCGATCCGCCTTGAGAGGCGGCCGGGGGGAGGATCCGGATGGCGGAGTGGTCACGTCATTAAGGATAGCAGTGGAGACCATGGGCCGGAGGGAGGGTTCAGACCGCCGAACCGAGGAAGCGAACCGCGGGATCGAGGGAACGGACTTCCGGCGGGTCGTCTCATCGGGCCGGACGGAGGCCTCGCCGGTCCGAACGGATGGAACGATGGGCCGGTGGGTCGGCATGTCCGGCCGGCAGAGGAACCGAGCCACCGGACGGGTGAAGCATCCCGGCGGCGGGATGAAACGGCCAGCCGGTTCGAGGAACCGCTGAGCCGGGCGGAGGAAACGAACCGCCGGACGTAGGAGACGAGCCGCCGCCGGGGTGTTACCTCGGTCCGAAGGGAGGACACACCCAAGGGGCGGATGAACTGGACCGCCGGATGGGTGAACTGGCCTTCCCGAAGGTCGTTATCTTGGGGCGGACGGGTGAATGGTGGGGCCGGCGGGATGAGACGCGGACTCGGAGGGATGAGATGCGGCTTCACTTGACGTTGGAGCCGCTAGAGAGTCTAGATGTCGGGGAGCGGGTCGGGGAGACGGGAGAGGGGGCCCGGGGGGTGAGGGCCCCGCTGCTATAGTTCCCCCGCCGGCGCCCTGCCGCGCCGGTTCAGCCCGATCATGAACTTTTCGAGGAGCCGACCATGATGCCGGCACGCCGTGCTCTGATATCCGTGTTCGACAAGCGGGGCCTGGACGATCTCGCCCGCGGCCTCGCCCGCCTGGGGGTCGAGATCGTCTCCACCGGTGGCACCCTCAAGGCCCTTCAGAGCCTGGGCGTGCCCGTCGTCGGCGTCTCCGACGTCACCGGCTTCCCCGAGATCCTCGACGGCCGGGTGAAGACCCTCCATCCGCGCATCCACGGCGGCATTCTCGCCCGCCGCGACGCCGGCGACCACGCCGCCCAGCTCGCGGAGCACGGCATCGACCCCATCGACCTGGTGGTGGTCAACCTCTATCCGTTCCGCGAGACCCTCGCCGCCGGCGCCTCGTTCGACGAGACGGTGGAGATGATCGACATCGGCGGCCCGGCGATGGTCCGCGCCGCGGCCAAGAACCACCATGGCGTCGCCGTGGTGGTCGATCCCGCCGACTACGCCGAGGTGCTCGCCGCCCTGGAGGCGAACGGCCGCACCGTCCCCGAGCCGCTGCGCCGGCGCCTCGCCGCCAAGGCGTTCCGCCACACCCATGAGTACGACGGCGCCGTCGCCTCGTGGCTGGAGACGCAGAGCGCGCCGGCCGGCGAAGCGGTCGCCCTCTTCCCGCCGGGCTTCTCGCTCGGCCTGTCGCGGGTCATGGAGCTGCGCTACGGCGAGAACCCGCACCAGGGCGGGGCGGTCTACGCGGTGGACGGCGCCGGCGGCGCGCTCGGCGGGTTCCGCCAGATCCAGGGCAAGGAGCTGTCGTGGAACAACCTGCTCGACGCCGACGCGGCGCGCAAGATGGCGGCGCTGTTCGACGAGCCCACGGTGGTCATCGTCAAGCACAACAACCCGTGCGGCATCGGACGCGGAACGGACCTCGTCGAGGCCTACCAGAGGGCGCTCGCCACCGACCCGGTATCCGCCTTCGGCTCGATCATCGCCACCAACCGGCCGGTGGACGGCGCGCTCGCCGAGGCGCTGGCCGACCTCTTCGTCGAGGTGCTCCTCGCCCCCGCCTTCGACGGCGGCGCCCTGGAGCGCTTCGGCGCCAAGAAGAACCTGCGGCTCCTGGAGTGCCCGGCCTACGCGCCGTCCTCGCGCGAGATCGAGCTGCGCGCCATCGCCGGCGGCTTCCTCGCCCAGCCGCCGGACGCCTTCCCGGACGACCCCGCCGGCTGGACCTGCCAGACGCGCCGCCAGCCGTCGCCGGAGGAGCGCCGCGCCCTGGAGCTGGCCTGGAAGGTGATGCGCTACGTGAAGTCCAACGCCATCGTCGTCGCCAACGAGCACCAGACGGTGGGGATCGGCGCCGGCCAGATGAGCCGGGTGGACTCCTGCAACCTCGCCATCCAGAAGGCCCAGCTCCCCGTCGCCGGCACCGTCGCCGCCTCGGACGCCTTCTTCCCCTTCCGCGACGGCCTCGACGTCCTGGCCCGCGCCGGCATCACTGCCGTCGTCCAGCCGGGCGGCTCCAAGCGCGACGACGAGATCATCGCCGCTGCCGACGAGCACGGGATGGCGATGCTGTTCACGGGGGTGCGGCACTTCAGGCACTGAGCCCCCTCGCCGGGAGAGGGGGAAGCGGATCTCACTCTCCCAGCTTCTCGACGTCCGGAAGGTAGCCCGCCCGGGCGTCCACGCCGTAGGCGGCGGAGACCCGCTGGGCCATCTCCTGCGCCACCTGGGGCGATGCCAGAGGTCCGATCCAGACCGAGCAGGCAGGCTTTCCCTTCTTGGCCGTAGGGATCACGACCACCCGCTCGCCTCCGGCGGCGAGACGCTGGCGCAGGCCGAGAGCCGCCGGACGGTCCGCCCCGGGCCCGACCTCGACCGCCGGACGGCCGGCCGAGCGCACCACCTTGGCGATCCGCTCCAGGTCGGAGAAGCCGAGCCCGCAGGCGCGGGCGCCGTCGCGCCAGGACTCCCAATTCTCGGGGGGCGGCGGCAGGGCCTCGGCGCCGGCGGCCTCCTCCCCGGGCGGCCGGGAGAGCTTCACCACCTGGCGAGGGCCGCCGCGAAGCG
>DASPJI010000134.1:0-6939 GCA_035628695.1 Thermoanaerobaculia bacterium
CGTTGGCGCGGCGGCTCAGGTTGAGCGCCAGCACGGTGGGGCAGAACGGCGCGCCGCGGTCGCCCGGCCGCTCGGAGCCGAGGTCGAGGACCTCGTCCATCGGCATGCCGAGGCCGGCGGCGAGGGGCTCCAGGTGGCGCGCCGCCAGGTCGGGACGGAAGCGGTCGTGACCCGCCTCGACCGGCGTGTGGGTGGTGAAGGCGCTGGTCGCCGCCACCTCGCGGATGGCGTCGGTGGCGGAGAGCCCCTGGTGCTGGACCATGTGCCGCGCCCGCTCGAGCAGCGCGAAGGCGGAGTGCCCCTCGTTCAGGTGCAGGACCGAGGGCTCGATGCCCAGGGCGCCCAGGGCGCGGAAGCCGCCGACGCCGAGCAGGATCTCCTGCTGGATCCGGGTCTCCTGGTCGCCGCCGTAGAGGCGCGCGGTCAGCTCCTGGTCCTCGGGGGTGTTGGCCTCGTCGCGGGCATCGAGGAGCAGGAGGTCGTTGCGCCCGACGTGCACGCGCCAGATGCGGAGCCGCACGTTGCGGCCCGGCAGCTCGACGTCGACGAACGCCTGCCGGACGCCGCCCTCGCTATCCCCGTCGCTGTCGCCGCCGCCGTTCTCACCGGACAAGGCGGGCACGGGCTTGACCGGCAACTCGGCGGCGGCGATGGGCTCGTAGAGGTCCTGCTGCCAGCCGTTCTCGTCGATGAGCTGGTGGACGTAGCCCTGGTGGTAGAGGAGGCCGACGCCCACCACCCGCACCCCGAGGTCGCTCATGCTCTTCAGGTGGTCGCCGGCGAGCACCCCCAGGCCCCCCGAGTAGATGGGCAGCGACTGGTGGAGCCCGAACTCGGCGGAGAAGTAGGCCACCGGCCGGGCCTGGAGCGGGCCGGCGTGAGTCAGCCCCCAGCCTTCGTCGGCGCGCAGGTACTCGACGAGCCGCCGGTGGGCCTGGTCGATGCGGGTCTGGATCTCGAGGTCGGCCACCCGGCGGGCGATCTCCTCGTCGCTCAGGCGCTGCAGCATGGCGACCGGGTTGTGGTAGACCAGCCGCCAGAGTACGGGGTCCAGGGTCTTGAACAAGGTGCGGATGTCAGGCTGCCAGGACCACCAGAGGTTCTGGGCGAGCTCGCGCAGCTTGCGGAGTGTCGCGTCGCAGGAAGGATCGGTCATCGATTAGCTCCATTGCATACGGCCGGGCCTGCCCCTTCCACCTCTCCCACCCTGGGGGCCCGCGGACGTGCCGTCGAGCGGCAACTCGGTCTTGAACCGGGGGCAATATAGCGCGAACCCTCCGGCGGGGGAAAGCGCGCCGGAGGGCGATAGCGGGAAACGGCCGCGAGGACCGGCTAGCTCGGGGACTCCGGCGGGTCCTCGCCGTAGGTGGACTCGTACTCCATGTTGCCGTCCTTCTTGTGGACCTTGATCTGGCCGAGGGGCCCCTTCTGGGCCAGCTTGCGGGCCTCCTGGACGGCCTCTTCCTTGGTGTCGTGCTCGGTCCGGTAGTCGCCGTTCTCCTGCGTCACCAGCCACTTCTCGGCCGACGAGTTGGGGACGACGTGATAGACCTTCCTCTCGGTCTTCTCTGCTGTGGCTTTGGCCATCGGTTCACCTCCTCTGCCCGGTTTGCCAGGAGCAATCTTCGTGCCGGGCCACGAATGCTAGACTGCGCCCGGTCATCTCTGGAGGTCGAATGAAGGCTCACACGCCGCGCCTCACCCGGTCGTCTTTCCTTGCCGTCCTGCTGCTTTCCCTGTCCCTGGTCTACCCGGCGGCAGCCCCCGCGCAAGAGGCAAAGGGGGGCTTTACCCTGGAGCAGGTGCTCTCCGCGCCGTTCCCCTCGGACCTGACAGCCGCCGGCACCGGCGGCCAGGTCGCCTGGGTGCAGAACGCCCGCGGGGTGCGCAACCTCTGGATCGCCGCCCCCCCGGACTACCGCGGGCGGCAAGTCACCTCCTATACCCGGGACGACGGCCAGGCCCTCTCCGGCCTCGCCTGGAGCGCCGACGGCAAGACCCTCTTCTACGTGCGCGGCAGCGGTGCCAACCGCCAGGGCGAGGTGCCCAACCCCGCCGGCGACCCGGGCGGCGCCGAGCAGGCCGTCTGGCGCATCTCCGCCGAAGGGGGTGAGCCGGTGCGCATCGGCGTGGGGAGCCAGCCGACCCCCTCGCCCAAGGGGGACGGCGTCGCCTTCGTCCGCCGCGGCCAGATCTTCTGGGCGCCCCTCGCCTCGGACGGTGCCGAGGGCGGCAAGAGCGCCGAGCCGGTGCAGTGGCTGCAGGCGCGGGGCACGGCCTCGGCGTTGCGCTTTTCCCCAGACGGCTCGAAGCTCGCCTTCACCAGCGGCCGCGGCGACCACAACTTCATCGGCGTCTACGACGTGGCGGCGAAGGCCGTGCGCTGGATGGCCCCCGGCGTCGACCAGGACGGCTCCCCCGCCTGGTCGCCGGACGGCACGCGCCTCGCCTTCGTCCGCGTGCCCGCCCAGCGCCGGACCCGCCTTTTCCTCTCCAACCGTAGCGGTCATCCCTGGTCGATCCTGGTCGCGGACCCCGCCACCGGTCAGGCGCGGACGGTCTGGCGGGCGCGGCCCGGGGACGGCAGCGTCTTCCGCGTCGTGGTGGCGGACGACCAGCTCCTCTGGGGCGCCGGCGACCGGCTGGTCTTCCCCTCCGAGGCGGACGGCTGGCTCCACCTCTACTCCGTGCCCGTCGCCGGAGGGGAGGCGACCCTGCTGACCCCGGGGGAGTTCGAGGTCGAGTACGTCACACTGTCGCCGGACCGCCGGACCGTCCTCTACAACTCCAACCAGGGGGACATCGACCGCCGTCACCTCTGGCGGGTGGACGTGGCGGGCGGCACGCCGGCCGCCCTCACCCGGGGGGACGGCATCGAGTGGTCGCCCACGGCTGTCGGTAACTCTCTGGCCTATCTGCGCTCCGGTGCCCGCCGCCAGGCGCACGCCGTCATCCAGGTGGGGAATGGCGAGCCGCGGGAGCTGGCACCGGGTACGGTCCCCGCGGAGTTCCCCGAGGCGGCGCTGGTGGAGCCCGAGCCGGTGGTCTTCACCTCCGGCGACGGCATGCGGATCCACGCCCAGCTCTTCAAGCCCCGAGATATCCGGCAGGGGGAGCGGCGGCCGGCGCTCCTCTTCCTCCATGGCGGCTCGCACCGCCAGATGCTGCTCGGCTGGCACTACAGCGGCTACTACAACAATACATACGCCATGAACCAGTACCTGGCCGGCCGGGGTTACCTGGTGCTGGCGGTCAACTTCCGGGCCGGCACCGGCTACGGGATGCATTTCCGTGAGGCCCTGCGCCAGGGGGCGGGCGGCGCCAGCGAGTTCGCCGACGTGCTGGGGGCGGCGCTCTACCTGCGCGGCCGTCCCGACGTCGATCCGCGGCGCATCGGCCTCTGGGGCGGCTCCTACGGCGGGTACCTCACCGCGATGGGCCTCGCCCGCGCGCCGGAGCTCTTCGCCGCCGGGGTCGACATCCACGGCGCCCACGACTGGAACGACGAGATCCTCAACTTCGTCCCGAGCTACGAGCCGACGCCCGAGGAGGAGCGCCTCGCCTTCCAGTCCTCTCCCATGGCCTGGCTGGACCTCTGGCGCGCGCCCGTCCTCCTGATCCACGGCGACGACGACCGCAACGTCCCGTTCAGCGAGTCGGTGCGGCTCGCCGAGGCGTTGCGCGAGAGAGGCGTCGAGGTGGAAGCCGTGGCCATACCCGACGAGATCCATGGTTTCCTGCGCTACCAGAGCTGGCTCGACGTGTTCCGGGCCGCGGGGGACTTCTTCGACCGCAAGCTGAAGGCGAAGACGGACTAGACAACCGAAGGAGGGGTAGCGATGGAAGGCATGGCGGGTCTCCTGTGGGTCCTCGCGGTCATCCTGGTGGTCGTCGGAGTGGCGGGGACGGTGCTGCCGGCACTGCCTGGGGCGCCGCTGGTTTTCGCCGGCCTGGTGGTGGCGGCCTGGGCCGAGGGCTTCGAGAAGGTGGGGTGGATCACCCTGACGCTCATCGGCCTGCTGACCCTGCTCACCTTCGCCGTCGACTTCCTGGCGAGCACGCTGGGGGCGAAGCGGGTCGGGGCGAGCTGGATGGCCGTCGTCGGTGCCACGCTCGGCATCGTGGCCGGCTTCTTTCTGGGGCTGCCCGGCCTGCTGCTCGGCCCCTTCGTCGGCGCTTTCCTGGGCGAGTACCTGGCGCGGCGCGACTGGGCTCAGGCGCGGCGCGCTGGCATCGGCACCTGGATCGGCTTCCTGCTCGGCACCGTGCTCAAGCTCACCCTGATCTTCGCCATGATCGGGCTCTTCGCCGCCGCCTATTTCTTCTAGGGCTACAGCAGCGAGGCCTGCCGCGGCTCCTCGGGGGCGTGGTCGACCAGCGGCTCGATGCAGTCCGCGGCGTCATGGGCCGGGCTGTTGACCGACCGGCTCACCGGGAAGGTCTCGAGCAGGTCGTCCGCCGCTGGCACCAGCAAGGACTGGAGCCGGTCGGTCTCGCCTACACCGGGGTCGAGCCAGAGACCGAAATCGGCGCGGTCGAGGATCACCGGCATGCGGTCATGGAGCTCGCGGATCGTGCCGTTGGCGTCGGTGGTGAGGATGGTGTAGGTCTCAAGGGGCCGGGCGGGGTCAGCCGGGTTCTTCCACGACGACCAGAGGCCGGCGAAGGCGAACGGCTGGCGGTCGCGCCGGCGGATGAGGTAGGGCTGCTTGGCCTTGCCCATCTTCTTCCACTCGTAGAAGCCGTCGGTCACCACCAGGCAACGCTTCTTCTTGAAGCTCGTACGGTAGGCGGGCTTCTCGGCGACACTCTCCGAGCGGGCGTTGATCATCCGGTTGCCGATCGCCGGATCGTCGGCCCAGTAGGGGACGAGCCCCCAGCGCAGATAGGAGAGGACGCGCGGCCCGCCGGGCTCGAGCATCCGCACCACCGGCGCGTCCTGGGTCGGCGCCATGTTGTAGCGAGCCTGGAGGTCCGGCATCTCCATGAGATCGAAGAGGGTGGCGACCTGCTCACCCGAAGAGGTCAAGGTATAGCGTCCGCACATGGAGTGATTCTATCGCTCCTCCCACACCCCGGCTACGCAGGTGCCGGCGATGGCCTCCTCGCCGGCGCCGAAGATCAGGGCGTCGAGGAGGGTGTCGGGGGTCCAGCCGGCGAGGGTAGGGGCTTCGAGGTCGAGGGTGACGAAGTCGGCCCAGCAGCCGGGGGCGATGCGGCCGGCGTCGACCCTCAGCGCCCGCGCCCCCGTCTCGGTGGCGGCCCGGAAGAGCACCCGGCCGACGCTGCCGTCGCCGTCGCGCAGCACGCCGCGGCTCTCCGTCGCCAGCCGCTGCACGTACTCGAGCCAGCGCATCTCCTCCAGCATCGAGATGCGGGCGTTGGAGTCAGAGCCCAGGCAGACCGCGCCCGCCTGGCCCGCCAGGGTGTGGATCCTGGGCAGGGCGGCGATGCCGTCGCCGAGATTCCCCTCGGTGAGCGGGCAGATGCAGACCGTGCCGCCGCCGGCTAGGAAGCGTTCCATGTCCTCGCCGTCCGTGTGGGTACAGTGGACGGCGGTGACGTCGGTCGCCGTGCCCAGGGCGTCGAGCAGGACGGCCATCGGGTGCCGGTTATAGAAGGCCAGGGAGTCCTCGATCTCCCTGCGCTGCTCCTCGACGTGGATATGGAAGGGGAGGTCCCGCCGCCGCGCCTCGTCGTAGATGGCGGCCAGCTCGTCGGGACCGGCGGCACGCAGGCTGTGCACCGACGCCCCCAGGCTCTGTCGCAGGGGATCGATCCGCCCCATCGCCTCCGCCAGCCGCGCCATCTGCTCCCAATAGGCCGCTGGCGACGGCGAGGCGAAGTGGAGCTGCCCCCCCTCGAGCGGCTGTCCGATGCCGCCGGTCCGGTAGTAGACCTGGAGGAGGGCGATGCGGATGCCGGCCGCCGCGGCGGCGCGGAGCACCCGCTCGTCCATTGCGTGGTCGCCGCTGCCGTCGCCGATCCGCCGGTGATGGAAGTAGTGGAACTCGCCGACGCAGGTAATGCCCGCGCGCCGCATCTCGCGGAAGGTGCGCAGGCAGAGCCCCTCGAACGCGTCGGGGTCGAGGTCCTCGACCAGCCCGTACATCGCCCGGCGCCAGGTCCAGAAGCTGCCGCTCTCGCCGGGGAAGGTCTCGCCCCGCCCGCGCAGCCCGCGCTGGAAGGCGTGGGAGTGGGCGCTCACCATGCCGGGGAGGAGGGCCTGTCCCTCCAGGCGCCGGTCCGGAGCCTCTGCCAGCGGGCCCACCGTCGTGATACGGCCGTCGTCGCCGACGCGCACCCGCACGCCGGACTCGAAGCGCTCGCCGGTCCAGGTCCAGTCCGCTTCGAGAACTCCGGCCATCACGGGGCCTCCCTGCAGAAGTGGTGGACCGTGTGCTCGAGGAGACCGCGGGCCGCCTGGAGCTGGTCCTTGGGGATCCACTCGTTGGGCTTGTGCGCCACCTCAATCGAGCCAGGGCCGAAGATGGCGCAGTCCAGCCCCAGGCGCTGCAGCCAGCCGGCGTCGGTGGCGAAGGAGACGCTTGCGTCGCCGGCTTGGCCGACCAGCGAGCAGAGATGGCGGTGGATCGGGGCGTCCCGGTCGAGAACCAGGGGCGGGCTGTCTGACAGCATCTCGATGTCCAGGTCCGTGAAGCCGGCGACCGCGGCATCCTCCCGTACCACACGGGCAATGCGGGCGAGCAGCTCCTCCGAGCTCACCCCGGGGAGGGGGCGCACGCCGACCTCGACGACGCAACGGTCGGGGACCACGTTAACCGCCGAGCCGCCGTGCACCGTGCCCACGTTCAGCGGGACGAAGGGGACCTCGGGGAAGAGCTCGGCATGCGGCACCTCCTCCCCTTCGAGCTCGCCGCGCAGGCGGGCGAGGGCGGCGATGGCCCGCCCGGCCGGCTCGATGGCGTTGACGCCCAG
>DASPJI010000135.1:0-6797 GCA_035628695.1 Thermoanaerobaculia bacterium
GCCCGAGAAGCAGGGCTCCGAGGAGGGTTGGGTGGCGCCCCGCACGCCTGTCGAGGAGGTCGTCGCCGGCCTCTGGGCCGAGTTCCTCGGCGTCGAGCGGGTGGGGGCCGCCGATTCCTTCTTCGATCTAGGCGGACACTCGCTGCTGGCGACGCGGGTGATCTCGCACCTGCAGGCGGTCCTCGGGGTCGAGATGTCGCTGCGCGACCTCTTCGAGGCCCCGACGCTGTCGAACTTCGCGGCCCACGTCGACGCGGCGCGGCGGGCGGGAGCGGTGCAGTCGGCGCCGCCTCTGGTCCCGGTCCCCCGGGAAGGGCCGCTCCCCCTCTCGTTCGCCCAGCAGCGCCTCTGGTTCATCGACCAGCTCAAGCCCGGCACTTCGCTCTACAACGTGCCGGTGACGCTACGGGTCGAGGGGCCTCTGCACCTCAGCGTGCTGTCGCTCTGCTTGAGCGAGATCGTGCGCCGCCACGAGGCGTTGCGCACGGTCTTCGCCGCGCCGGCGGGCTCGCCGGTGCAGGTGATCCAGCCCGCGGCCCCCTTCGTCCTGCCGGTGGTGGATCTGTCGGGGCTGCCGGAGAGCCGGCGCGAGGCCCCGGCCATCCTCCTCGCCCGCACCGAGGCCGGCCGCCCGTTCGACCTGCGCCGCGGGCCGCTGCTGCGCGGCCTGCTAGTGCGCCTGGACGAGCAGGACCACATCACCGTGCTGACCATGCATCACATCGTCAGCGACGGCTGGTCCATGGGTATCCTGGTGCGCGAGGTCGTGGCCCTGTACGGCGCCTTCGCCGAGGGCCGACCGTCCCCCCTGCCGGAGCCGCCGCTGCAGTACGCGGATTTCGCGGTCTGGCAGAACACCTGGCTGAGCGGCGAGGTCCTGGAAGGCGAGATCGACTACTGGCGCCGCCAGCTCGCCGGCCTGCCGCCGCTCCTCGAGTTCCCCACCGACCGGCCGCGGCCACCGGTGCAGAGCTACCGCGGCGCCATCCGGCCGGTGCGGCTGCCTAGCGAGCTCACCCGGCAGGTGCAGGCACTGGGCCGCCGCGAAGGCGCGACGCTCTTTATGGTGCTGCTCGCGGCCTTCCAGGCCCTCCTCGCCCGCTACAGCGGCCAGCAGGACCTGGCCGTGGGCTCCCCCATCGCCGGCCGCAACCGGGCCGAGATCGAGGGGTTGATCGGCTTCTTCGTCAACACCTCGGTGCTGCGCGGCGACCTGACCGGCGAGCCCTCGTTCCGTGAGCTGCTCGGCCGGGCGCGCGAGACGGCGCTCGCCGCCTACCTGCACCAGGACATGCCGTTCGAGAAGCTGGTCCTGGAGCTCACCCCCGACCGGAGCCTCGCCCATTCCCCCCTGTTCCAGGTGATGCTCGTGCTGCAGAACGCCCCCGTCGAGAGCTTGGAGATCAAGGATCTGCGCCTGCAGCCGGTAAACGGCGCCGGGACCACGGCGAAGTTCGACTTCACGCTCAATCTCGTGGAGTGGGAGGGGGAGCTGACTGGCACGCTCGAGCACGCCACCGATCTGTTCGACGGCACGACTATGGATCACTTGGCCGAGCACTTCGAGCGGCTGCTGGCCGAGGCCGTGGCGGCGCCGGAGCGGCCGGTCTGGGAGCTGCCGCTGCTCGGCGAGGCGGAGCGGCAACTGACGCTGGTGGAGTGGAACGACACCGCGGTGGAGCATGGCGTGCTGCCGCTCCTCCCTCGCCTGCTGGAGGCCCGGGTCGCCCACGGCCCGGATGGCATTGCGGTAGAACAGGGGGACCTCTCCCTCACCTACCGCGAGCTGGAGGCGCGGGCGAACCGGCTGGCCCACCTTCTGATACGCCACGGAGTCACCCCCGAAGACCGGGTGGCGATCTGCTGCGACCGCTCACCTGAGATGGTGGTGAGCCAGCTCGCGACGTGGAAGGCCGGCGCGGCGTGGGTCCCCCTGGAGCCCAGCTTCCCCTCGGCGCGGCGGGCCACCGTGCTGGACGACGCCCGCCCGGCCGTGCTGATCGCCGGGCCGGGCGCCCCCGCGGATCTGTCCCAGAAGGACGGCAACCCCGCGCTCCGCGTCCTCGATCTCGACGCGGTGGCAGCGGAGCTGGCGGGCGCCGCCGGGGAAGACCCCGGACCGCCAGCGCTGCCCCTCACGCCGGACTATCTCTCCTACGTCATCTACGCCTCGGGCTCGACCGGCCGGCCCAAGGGGGTCCTGGTGGCGCACGGCGCCATCGCCAACCGCCTCCTCTGGATGCGGCGCGCACTCTCTCTCAGCGCTCTGGGCCCCGTCGGCGAGCAGGACGCGGTGCTCCAGAAGACGCCGTTCGTTTTCGACGCGGCGATCTGGGAGATGGCCCTCCCCCTGCTCACCGGCGCGCGGTTGGTGCTGGCTCCGCCCGGCGCCCATCGGGAGCCCGCCGTCATGGCGCGGGAGGTGCTGGAGCACGGCGTCTCCCTCCTCCAACTCGTCCCGTCCGCCCTCGGCCCGTTCCTCGACGAGGACCTGCACGGCTCCCCCCTGCGCCGCCTGTTCTGCGGCGGCGAGGCCCTGCCGGCGCCGCTCTGCCAGCGGGCGTTCGAGCGGCTTCCCGGGATCGAGCTGCGCAACCTCTACGGCCCCACGGAGTGCGCCATCGACGTAACCTCCCGCCCCTGCCGGCCGGGCGAGGAGGGGACCATCGTGCCGCTCGGCCGGCCGGTGGACAACCTGCGGATCCGGATCCTCGACCGCAGGCTGCAGCCCGTGCCCGCCGGTCAGCCCGGCGAGCTGTGCGCCGGCGGCGCCGGAGTGGCGCGGGGCTACCTCGGCCGGTCGGACCTCACCGCCGAACGCTTCGTGCCCGAGCCGCTCGGGCTCGTTCCCGGCGGGAGGCTCTATCGCACCGGCGACCTGGTCCGCACCCTGCCCGGCGGCGCCATCGAGTTCCTCGGCCGCCTGGACGATCAGGTCAAGATCCGGGGCCTGCGCATCGAGCTGGGGGAGATCGAAGCGGCGCTCGTCGGACTGCCTGAGGTGAGCCAGGCCGTGGCCACCGTTCGGGAGGACGTGCCCGGCGACCGGTGCCTGGTCGCCTACGTGGTGCGCCGACCCGCGGACGGCGAAGCTCTCCAGGCCAGCCAGCCAGAGTCCGCCGCCAGCGAGCACGTGGCGGAGTGGCAGACGCTCTACGAGGAGACCTACGGCCGGCAGATCCAGGACGTCGATCCCACCTTCAATACCGAGGGGTGGAACAGCAGCTACACGGGCGAGCCGATCCCGGCCGAGGAAATGCGGGAGTGGGTCGACGCCACGGTGGAACGGATCCTCGGCCTTGGCCGCCGGCGCGTCCTCGAAGTGGGGTGTGGCACCGGTCTGCTGCTCTTCAGGATCGCGCCCCACAGCGAGCTCTACCTGGGCACGGACTTCTCCCGCGGCGCCCTGGACTTCGTGCAGCGGCACCTGGAGCACGCCGAACGGGCGGGCAGGGCGCTGCCGCAGGTGTCGCTGGCGCAGCGCACCGCCGACGACTGGACCGCGGTGCCGCAGGGGGACATCGACCTCGTCGTCATCAATTCGGTCGCCCAGTACTTCCCCGATATCGACTACTTCGTTCGGGTCCTCGAGCGGGCGGTGCGGACCCTGGCGGCCCGCCCGGAAGGGGGCTCTGTCTTCCTCGGCGACATGCGCAGCCTGCCCCTGCTGGAGGCCCTGCACACCTCCATCGAGCTCTTCCAGGCGCCGCCGTCGATGGCGACGGAGGAGCTGCGGCGCCGGGTGCGGCGCCGGGTCGCCAACGAAGAGGAGCTGGTGGTGGATCCCGAGCTGTTCTTCGCCCTGGCCCGGTGGATGCCCGAGATCCGGCGCGTCGAGATCCTGGTCAAGCGGGGCCGGTACCACAACGAGCTCACTCGCTTCCGCTACGACGCCGTCCTGCATGTCGGCGGCGCGGAGGAGCGGCGGGAGACCCCGGCCTTCCCCCCGTTCGACTGGCGCGAGCAGGACCTCTCGCTCGCCGCCTGCGAGCGGCTGCTGGCCACGGACGGACCGGCCGCCCTGGTCCTGACCGGCATCCCCAACGGCCGTCTGGCGACGGAGAGCGCCGCCCTCGACCTACTCGCCGCCCCCGGCCAAGCGGGCGAGATGGTGGAGGACCTCCGGCAGGCCATCGCACGGCGTCTCCCCCTGGCGCCTCAACCGGGGGCGGCCGTGGACCCGGAGGAGATCGGGGCAATGGGCGAGCGGCTCGGCTATGTCGTGGAGCTGGTCTGGGCCGTGGGGGACGGTGCCCGGGAGGGATGGTTCGCCGCGGTGCTGCGGCGGCCCGGCGTGACGGTCTCCAGCCCGCCGGATTTCCTGCCGGCCCACGACGCTGCGCTCCGTCCGTGGAGCGCCTATGCCAACGACCCGCTGCGCGGACGGGTAGCCCGCCGCCTGGTGCCGGAGCTGCGGCGCGCCCTGCAGGCGGAGCTGCCGGAGTACATGATCCCCTCCTCGATCCTGCTGCTGGACAGCCTGCCCCTCACCTCGAACGGCAAGGTGGACCGCAACGCGCTGCCCGCGCCGGAGATCCTGCGCTCCGTGCCCGGCGGCTACGTGCCGCCGCGCACGCCGACCGAAGAGGTGATCAGCCAGATCTGGGCCGAGCTCCTCGGTATCGAGCGGGTCGGGGCGACCGATCACTTCTTCGAGCTGGGCGGGCATTCGCTGCTCGCTACGCAGGTGGTCTCCCGCCTGCGTAGCGTCTACAGCATCGAGATGCCGGTACGCGATCTATTCGCCGCGCCGGTGCTGGCGGACCTCGCGGCCCGGATCGAAGAGGCGCGGCGGGCCGGCGCGGCGCCTTCGGCTCCGCCTCTGGTCCCGGCGCCTCGCCAGGGACCGATTCCCCTCTCGTTCGCCCAGCAGCGCCTCTGGTTTATCGACCAACTCGAACCGGGAACCTCGCTCTACAACATCCCGGTGGCGCTGCGTGCCGAAGGGCCGCTGCACCTCGGAGTGCTGATGCTCTGCCTGAGCGAGATCGTACGCCGCCACGAGGCGTTGCGCACGGTCTTCGCCGCGCCAGAAGGTACTCCGACGCAGGTGATCCTACCGGCGGCCCCTTTCGTCCTGTCCGTAGTGGATCTGTCAGGCCTTCCGGAGAGCCGGCGCGAGGCTCTGGCCCTCGGCTTGGTCGGCGAAGAGGCAGGCCGCCCGTTCGACCTGACGCGTGGGCCGCTGCTGCGTGGCCTGCTGCTGCGGCTGGCGGAGGACGACCATATCACCGTGCTGACCATGCATCACATCGTCAGTGACGGCTGGTCCATGAGGATCCTGGTCCGCGAGGTCACGGCTCTCTATGCGGCGTTTACCGAGGGCAGGCCCTCGCCTTTGCCGGAGCTGCCATTGCAGTATGCCGATTTTGCGGTCTGGCAACGCTCCTGGCTGCACGGAGAAGCCCTAGAGAGAGAGAGCTCCTTCTGGCGCCGCCAACTCGCGGGACTGCCGCCGCTACTGGAGCTCCCCACCGACCGGCCACGGCCCCTAGTGCAGAGCTTCCGCGGCGCTTCACGGCCAATGAGGCTGCCGGCCGAGCTGACCCGGCAGATGGATGCCGTGGGCCGTCGCGAGGGCGCTACGATCTTCATGGTGCTGCTAGCCGGCTTCCAGCTCCTCCTGTCCCGCTACAGCGGGCAACAGGATCTCGCGGTAGGCACACCAGCCGCCGGACGCAACCGGACGGAAATCGAAGGCTTGATCGGGTTTTTCGTCAATACACTGGTGCTGCGTGGCGACCTGAGCAGCGGCAGATCCGGAGAAATCTCGTTCCGCGAGTTGCTCGGCCGGGTTCGCGAATCCGCTCTGGCCGCCCATGCGCACCAGGACGTGCCGTTTGAAAAGTTGGTGCAGGAGCTCTCGCCGGAGAGAACCCTGGCCTACACCCCCTTGTTCCAGGTGATGCTCGTGTTGCAGAACGTTCCCGCTGAAGCGCTAGAGATCCAGAGCTTGCGGCTGCGGCCGACGAGCGTTGCCGGGGCGGTAGCAAGGTTCGATCTCACTCTTGCGCTTGGGGAGCATAACGGCGAGTTGATGGGTGGGCTCTCCTACGCCACCGATCTATTCGACGCTGCGACCATCGACCGCCTGAGCGGTCATCTCGAGCGGCTGCTCGCCGCCGCGGCGGCCACGCCGGACCTGCCCGTTTCTGCGCTGCCTTTCTTGAGCCCGGCCGAACTGCACGAGCTCGCTCAGGAGGCCGGAAGGCTCGGGATGGCGCCTGATACGGACGGCGCTCTCGGACCGGAGCGCTGTGTCCACGAGCTCTTCGCTGAGCGGGCGTCGCGCACTCCCGAGGCGCTCGCCGTGGTCGACGAGGAGCGCGCGTGGACTTACGCGGAGCTGCTCCGCCGGGTGCGGCGGTTGGCTTTGCGGCTACGCGCCGCGGGGATTGGCCCCGACCAGCCGGTAATTCTCTGCGCCGAGCGCGGCGCGGGTCTGGTAACCGGTCTCCTCGGCATCCTGGAGGCGGGAGGGGCCTATCTGGCAGTGGAGCCGGACCTGCCCCACGCCCGGCAGGAACTCCTCGCCTGGGATGCTCGTGTGGCCGTGGCCGTGACCGAGAGCCGACTGACCGGCACGTTGCCTACCGGCTTGCGACAGGTCTTCCTGGACGCAGACGACCTGGAGGGAGCGGAGGACTCGGAGCTGCCCGTCGGAGGAGTGCCGCGCGCCGTGGTCACGCCAGGAAACCTGGCCTACGTGCTCTACACCTCGGGCTCGACGGGCGCGCCGAAAGGAGTCATGGTCGAGCACCGGCAGCTCATGGCGTATGTTCGCGGTGCCCTGGAAC
>DASPJI010000136.1:0-5403 GCA_035628695.1 Thermoanaerobaculia bacterium
GCAGGGGCGCAGCGTGTGGAAGTGGGCGGGGACCGGGGCCGGCGGCGGAGCGGGGCGGTGCAGGAGGAGCGTCCAGTCCCCCGAGCCCGGCGCGGTGAACGACCGGATGCCGCCCCCCTGGACGTCCGCGCCGCGGGTGAAGGTGCCGCGCCGCGGGTCGAACCATTCGGCCTCGAAGGTGCCGGAGACCCCGAGGAGGCTCACCTGCACCGTGCCGCCGTCATGGAGATAGAGGACGTAGGTCTCGCCGGGGGCCGCGAGCGCCCAGGCGCCGCCCGCGAGCACGACCGTGGGCGCCGGGGCCAGGCGCTGGAACTGGATGGAGTTGGTGAACTGCGCCAGGGGGCGGAGGAAGGCGCCGGTGCCCGACCCGGCGGCGCCGGAGAGGAAGGCGGCCCAGGCCTTGCGCCGCTCCTCGGCGACCTCGCGGCCGAGGCCGAACTCCTCCTGGATCAGCGGCTTGGCGGCGAGCGCCCGGTTCAGCACGCCGGCGGCGTAGACCGCGGAGGGCCCGACCTCGTTGCCGGCCTGGACGTCCATGTAGTCGGCCCACGGGGCGGCGGGGAAGTCGAACGGCCCGGGCACGCCGTGGACGCTGACCAGGCGGTCCCAGGGGTTGTGCTGCTGCAGGAAGTTGGAGTGGCTCTGCACCTCGGCGGGGGTCCACCCCTCCTGCCACTCGAGCGCCAGGGTGAACAGGGTGTGGACCTCGCCCGACAGGCGCGCCATGCCGTAGCGGACGAGCCGCTGGCGGTCGGCGTCGGGCAGGTCGCCGAAGCCGGAGTCGTCGGCGAAGAACCAGAGGTGGGCGAGCAGGCCGGCGTCGCGCAGCCGCCGCAGCCAGCGCTCGTACATGTGCCAGCGCGCGAGGTCGAAGCGGCGCTTGTCGTTGGCCCCCTTGACCCCCACCCACGGGGTGGTGGCGACCCCGTCGTAGTCCCCGTGGTTGGCGAGGTAGAGGTTGATCTTGTTGAGCCCCATGCCGAGGTGGCGGTCGAGGAAGGCCTGGCGGTCGGCCTCGGTGAGCTGCTCCGAGAAGAAGGTGTGGGAGTACTGCAGGACGGGCGGAGCGGCGAGGTCGAGGAACTTCCCGACCAGGTAGACGGGGCGCCCCTCCTGGTATCTGAAGGTGTGGGGGCGGCGCGGGTTGACCGCCAGCGGGCCGGAGGCGAAGGGGCCGGGGAGGGTGCCGGCGCAGGTGAACGTGCCGGTCCGACCGGCGAGCTCGGCGCGGCTGCTCGCCGTGCTCCAGCTCCAGGTGCCGGTCTCGGCGGCATAGATGCGGACCTTGAAGACATTGCCCACGGGACCGCCGGCGCCGTCGCCGTCGAAGAAGCCGTCGGCCTGGTAAATCTTGCCCGAGGGGGCGGTGACCGTCGCGGTCAAGGTTACATCGAACGGGTTGGGGGAGCCCTGCCGGGAGTCGAACGTCTGGCTGGCGCGCAGCACGACCTCGGCGGTGCCGAAGCGCGGCACCGCCGGTGTGGAGACAGCGGCCGGGAGCGAGACGGCGCCGGCGAGGAGCAGGGCGACGGCCAGGGCAGCGGACACGGTTGCTTCCGTTCGCATGGGCACACTCCTGAGGGAGAGATCGGCAGGTCCGGCCGGGCGCAGACCTCCGGCCGGGTGGGCAATGGCTGTCGCGGCATTCCTGCAGGAAGCAGGCCATGGCGGGCCGCCCGCCGATGGGCTACACTTCCCGGCCGATGCCCAGGCGTAACGATATCCGCTCCATTCTGGTCCTCGGGTCCGGGCCGATCGTCATCGGCCAGGCCTGCGAGTTCGACTACTCCGGCACCCAGGCGTGCCGCGTCCTCCGCAAGGAGGGCTACCGGGTGGTGTTGGTCAACTCCAACCCGGCGACGATCATGACCGACCCGGAGTTCGCCGACGCCACGTACGTCGAGCCGCTGGTGCCGGAGATCGTCGAGAAGATCATCGAGCGGGAGCGTCCCGACGCCCTGCTGCCCACCGTCGGCGGCCAGACCGGCATCAACCTCGCCATCGCGCTCGAGGAGCGCGGGGCGCTCCGGCGCTACGGCGTGGAGGTCCTGGGGGCCGACATCGCCGCCCTGCGCCTGGGCGAGGACCGGCTGCTGTTCAAGCAGGCGATGGAGGAGGTGGGGCTCAAGGTGCCGCGCAGCGGCTACGCCGCCAGCCTCGAGGAGGCGCGCGAGATCGCCGCCGAGATCGGCTACCCGCTGATCCTCCGGCCCAGCTTCACCCTCGGCGGCGAGGGGGGCGGCACCGCCTACAACCGCGACGAGCTGGAGGAGGTGGTGGCGTCCGCGCTCCACGCCAGCCCGTCGGGCCAGGTGCTGATCGAGCAGTCGGTGCTCGGCTGGAAGGAGTTCGAGCTGGAGGTCATGCGCGACCTCGCCGACAACGCCATCGTCGTCTGCTCGGTGGAGAACATCGACGCCATGGGCGTCCACACCGGCGACTCGATCACCGTGGCGCCGCAGCAGACGCTGTCGGACCGCGAGTACCAGGCGATGCGCGACGACGCCTTCAAGGTGATCCGGCGCGTCGGCGTGGCGACCGGCGGCTCCAACATCCAGTTCGCGGTCGATCCGCAGACCGGCGCGCGGGTGGTCATCGAGATGAACCCGCGGGTGTCGCGCAGCTCGGCCCTGGCGTCGAAGGCGACCGGCTTCCCGATCGCCAAGATCGCCGCGCTCCTCGCCGTCGGCTACACCCTGGACGAGATCGCCAACGACATCACGGGCAAGACCTTCGCCGCGTTCGAGCCGACCCTGGACTACACGGTGGTCAAGATCCCGCGCTGGGCGTTCGAGAAGTTCCCCAGCGCCGCCACCACCCTGGGCACGTCGATGAAGTCGGTGGGGGAGGCGATGGCGATCGGCGCCACCTTCCGCGAGGCGCTGATGAAGGGGCTCGCCTCCCTGGAGCTGGACGGCAGCCTCGCCAGCCGCGAGCAGAAGATGTCGGACCCGGTGCTGCTGCGGCGGCGCCTGGCGGAGCCCAACTGGCAGCGGCTGTTCGCGGTCTTCGCCGCGCTGCGCCAGGGGTGGACCCCCGAGGAGGTGTCGGAGGTCACGCACATCGACCCCTGGTTCCTGCGCGAGATGGCGGTCCTCGTCGAGCTGGAGGCGGAGCTCGCCTGCTGGGACCTGCGCTCGGTGCCGCCGGCGCTGCTGCGCCGCGCCAAGCAGGAGGGGCTGACCGACTCGCGGATCGCCGCGCTCCTCCATGGCCAGGAGGCGGAGGTCCGGTCGCTGCTGGCGGAGCGGGGCCTGCGGCGGGTCTACAAGCGGGTCGACACCTGCGCCGCCGAGTTCCCGGCGACCACGCCCTACCTCTACTCGACCTTCGGCCAGGAGGACGAGAGCGAGCCGACGGAGAACAAGAAGGTGGTGATCCTGGGCTCCGGTCCGAACCGGATCGGGCAGGGGATCGAGTTCGACTACTGCTGCGTGCACGCCGCCTTCGCCCTGTCCGAGGCCGGTTTCGAGACCGTGATGGTCAACTGCAACCCGGAGACGGTGTCGACCGACTACGACACCTCGGACCGCCTCTACTTCGAGCCGCTGACGCTGGAGCACGTGCTGGCGGTCATCGAGCGCGAGCGCCCGGCCGGGGTCATCGTGCAGCTCGGCGGCCAGACGCCGCTCAAGCTGGCGCGGGGCCTGGCGGCGGCCGGCGTGCCGATCTGGGGGACGACGCCGGACGCCATCGACCTGGCGGAGGACCGCAAGCGCTTCGGCGCGCTGCTCGCCGAGGAGGGGATCCTGCAGCCGGAGAACGGCTCGGCCACGTCGCTGGACGAGGCGCTGGAGGTGGCGCGCCGCATCGGCTTCCCGGTGGTGGTGCGGCCGAGCTACGTCCTCGGCGGCCGGGCGATGGCCATCGTCTACGACGAGACGACGCTCGAGCGCTACATGCACGAGGCGGCGGACGTCTCCCCGGGCCATCCGGTGCTGATCGACCGCTTCCTCGAGGACGCCTTCGAGGTCGACCTCGACCTGCTGGCCGACGGCGAGCGCGCGGTGGTGGCCGGCGTCCTCCAGCACATCGAGGAGGCGGGCATCCACTCCGGCGACTCGGTGGCGGTGCTGCCGCCCTACAAGGTGTCGCGGGAGGACCAGGACGCGATGCGCGACATCGCCCGCCGGCTGGCGTTGCGGCTGGGGGTGGTGGGGCTGATGAACGTCCAGTTCGCCCTGAAGGACGGCCGCATCTACGTGCTCGAGGTCAACCCGCGGGCGTCGCGGACGGTGCCGTTCATCGCCAAGGCGGTGGGGGTGCCGCTGGTCAAGATCGCGGTGCGGGCGATGGCGGGGGAGAGCCTGGCGTCGCAGGGCTTCACCGAGGAGCCGGCGGTGCCCGGGGTGTTCGTCAAGGCGCCGGTCTTCCCGTTCCGCCGCTTCCCGGGTGTCGACCCGGTGCTGGGGCCGGAGATGAAATCGACGGGCGAGGTCATGGGGGCGAGCACGGCGTTCGGCAACGCCTTCGCCAAGGCCTGGCTCGGGGCTGGGCACAAGCTGCCGCTCAAGGGCACGGCCTTCCTCTCGGTGCACGACCGGGACAAGCCGGGGGTGCTGCCGGTGGCACGCCGCCTGGCCGAGCTGGGCTTCGAGCTGCGGGCGACCTCGGGCACCGCGGCGTACCTCGCCGCCCACGGCCTGGAGGTGACGCCGGTGCTCAAGGTGCACGAGGCGCGCCCCCACATCGTGGACCAGATGATCAACGGTGAGATCGACCTTGTCGTCAACACGCCGCTGGGCCGCGAGTCCTTCGAGGACGACGGCGCCATCCGCCGCGCCGCCTTGAAGTACGACATCCCCTGCATCACCACCCTGTCGGGAGCCGCCGCCGCCGCCGAAGGCATCGCCGCTATCGCCGACGTGGAACGCGACGGCCTCGCCGTGCGCCCTCTTCAGGAGAGGCACGCCGAGGTGGGGGTGGCGGGGTAGGATTCCAGGAGAGAGCATGGCCGATACACGGATCGAGAAAGACAGCCTCGGCGAGGTGCAGGTGCCGGCCGGGGCTTATTACGGCGCCCAGACGGAACGGGCGCGGCAGAACTTCCCCGTCTCGGGGATCCGGCTCCCCCGGCGCTTCGTCGCCGCGGTGGCGCTGATCAAGGGCGAGGCCGCGGTGGTCAACCAGGAGCTGGGGGTGATCCCCGGCGAGATCGCGCGCGCCATCGCCGAGGCGGCCGTCGAGGTGGCCGACGGGAAGCTGGATGATCAATTCCCGCTGGACATCTTCCAGACCGGCTCGGCGACGTCGACCAACATGAACGTCAACGAGGTGCTGTCGAACCGGGCGATCGAGATCCTCGGCGGCGTCATCGGCTCGAAGACGCCGGTCCACCCGAACGATCACGTCAACAACGGGCAGTCGAGCAACGACGTCATCCCCACCGCCATTCACGTG
>DASPJI010000137.1:0-6986 GCA_035628695.1 Thermoanaerobaculia bacterium
CAACCCGCCCCCCTACACCCGTGTGCTCCGCCCCTGCCGCCCGGGCGACGGCATCCGCCAGATCTCGACCGCGGAGGAGCACTGGCTGCTCGCCCGCTTCGAAGGGGCGGCGCGGGACGGGCGGATCGGCAAGATGGTGCCCGCCTCCGGCGCGGCGAGCCGCATGTTCAAGTCGCTGCTCGCCTACGTGAATGGCTCAGGAGGAGAGCCCGAGGGCGAGGTCCGCACCCTGTTCGACAACCTGGAGCGCTTCCCCTTCTATGACGCCCTGGCGGCGGTCATGGCGCGCGGCGGCCACAACCTGCGGCAGGCGGTGGACGGAGGGGACTACAAGACGGTCCTCGAGTACCTGCTGACGCCCCGCGGGCTCGGCTACGAGGAGCTCCCCAAGGGGCTGCTCCTCTTCCATCACTACCCCGAGGGTCCGCGCACGCCGTTCGAGGAGCACCTGGTCGAGGCGGTGGAGCAGACGCGGAGCGCCGACGGCCGCTGCCGGCTCCACTTCACCGTCTCGCCGCAGCACGAGGAGGAGTTCCGCAGGCTGCTGGCGGAGGTCGGCCCGCGCTACGAGGAGCGCTACGGCGTCCGCTTCGACGTCACGTTCTCCTACCAGAAGCGCTCGACCGACACGCTGGCGGTCGATCCGGAGAACCGTCCGTTCCGGCAGGACGACGGCACCCTGCTCTTCCGGCCCGGCGGCCACGGCGCGCTCCTCGACAACCTGGACGCGCTGGGACGGAACGGCTGGGACATCGTCCTGATCAAGAACATCGACAACGTCGTGCCGGAAGAGCGCAGGCCCCTGATCTCGCAGTGGAAGCGGCTGCTGACCGGCCAGCTCCTGGCGGTCCAGGACCGCGTCTGGCGGCTGCTGGAGCGTCTGGAGGAGGGGTCGACGAACGCCCTCGACGAGGCGGCGGCCTTCCTGGAGAAAGAGCTGTCGCGGTCGCTGCCGGCGGAGCTGGCGGGGGTGTCCGAAGAGGTGCGGCGGCGGCGGCTGATCGACCTGCTCGACCGGCCGCTCCGCGTCTGCGGCATGGTGCGCAACCTGGGGGAGCCCGGCGGCGGCCCCTTCTGGGTGGAGTCGAAAACCGGCGAGGTGTCGATCCAGATCGTCGAGACGTCGCAGCTCGACCCCAAGTCGGAGGAGCAGCAGGCGCAGCTCGCGGCCTCCACCCACTTCAGCCCCACCGACCTGGTCTGCGCCCTGCGCGACCGTCACGGCCGGCCGTACGACCTGCACGCCTACGTCGATCCGTCGACGGTCTTCATGTCCACCAAGTCGCACGAGGGGCGGCCGCTCAAGGCGCTGGAGCGCCCGGGCCTGTGGAACGGCTCGATGGCGGGCTGGAGCTCCGTGTTCGTCGAGGTGCCCGACGCCACGTTCGCGCCGGTGAAGACCGTCACCGACCTGCTTCGCCCTGAGCATCAGGGCTGAGCCTCGTAGCCCGGCGACTCATCGCCGGGCTACGAGGCAGCGCCGCCCCTCCTTCCGGTACTCCGACGCATCCATTCCGGCCGCCGTGGACGTAGAGTTCACGCTGCGAGAGAGGAGGAGAGATGAGCGCCGACGCCAAAGCCGCCGCCCCCGGAGGCTCCGGGAGCCGCTGGAAGCGGGTCGCCTATGCCGGAATCGCCGTCGCCGCGGTCGCGGGGCTGCTGCTCGCCGGCCGCGAGGCGGGCGCCGCGATCCCCCGCTTCGCGGCCTGGGTGCAGGGTCTGGGCGTGTGGGGCCCCCTGGTGTTCATCCTCGGCTACGCGGTGGCGACGGTGGCGTTCGTCCCCGGGTCGCTGCTGACGCTCGCCGCCGGCGCGATCTTCGGCGTGGTCCAGGGGACGCTCTATACATTGGCCGGCGCGACCCTGGGGGCTTCGTGCGCGTTCCTGGTGGCGCGCTACGTGGCGCGGCGGGCGATCGAGCGGCGGATCGCCGGCAACGCCCGCTTCGCCGCCATCGACCGGGCGGTGTCGGGCGAGGGGTTCAAGATCGTGGCGCTGTTGCGGCTCTCCCCGGCCTTCCCCTTCAACCTGCTGAACTACGCGCTGGGGCTCACCCGGGTCCGCTTTCTCGCCTATCTCGGGGCGTCCATCGCCATGCTCCCGGGGACGCTCCTCTACGTCTACTACGGCAAGGCGGCCGGCAGTCTGGCCGCCGCGCTGGGCGGCGGCGCCACGGCCCAGAGGGGGCCGGAATTCTGGATCACCCTGGGGATCGGCCTGGTGGCGACGGTGCTGGTGACCACCCTCATCACCCGCATCGCGGGCAGGGCCCTGAAACAGCAGATCGGCGCGCCGGAGGAGCCACACAATGATTGAGGCCTCCCCTGTCGAGCCGCTGGACGAGCACAACCGGACGCTGATCGACAACGTCCATCCGCCCGCCTGGGTGAACCCCGAGCCCGCCGGCCGCTACCACCTGGTGGTGATCGGCGCCGGCACCGCCGGCCTGGTCTCGGCGGCGGGGGCGGCGGGGCTCGGCGCCCGGGTCGCCCTCGTCGAGCGCCATCTCATGGGCGGCGACTGCCTGAACGTCGGCTGCGTGCCGTCCAAGGCGGTCCTCCGCGCCGCCCGCGCCTGGCACGACGCGCGCGAGGCCAGGGCGCGCTTCGGCGGCCCGGCGGTGGAGGGCGACGGCGACTTCGGCGCCGCCATGGAGAGGATGCGCCGGCTGCGCGCCGGCATCAGCGTCCATGACAGCGCCAAGCGCTTCGCCGGCCTGGGGGTGGATGTCTTCCTGGGCTGCGGCCGCTTCGTCTCGCCATCCGAGGTGGAGGTCGGAGGGAAGCGCCTGCGCTTCCGGCGGGCGGTCATCGCCACCGGCGGCCGGGCGGCGGTGCCCCCCATCCCGGGGCTCGCCGAGGCGGGCTACCTCACCAACGAGACGATCTTCAACCTGACGGAGCTCCCCCGCCGCCTCGTGGTGATCGGCGGCGGCCCCATCGGCTGCGAGCTGGCGCAGGCGTTCGCCCGCTTCGGCAGCCGGGTCACCCAACTCGTCCAGGAGGGGCACGTGCTCCCGCGCGAAGACGCCGGCGCCGCGGCCGTCGTCCAGGAGGCCCTGGTCCGGGACGGCGTTCAGCTCGAGCTCGGGATGAAGCTGGTGGAGGTGCGGCGCCAGGGGGGCGAGACCGTCGTGGTCTTCGAGAACGGCGGCGAGCGCCGGCAGACGGTAGCGGACCAGATCCTGCTCTCCGTGGGCCGGGCCCCCAACGTCGAGGGGCTGGGGCTGGAGGCGGCCGGCGTACGCTACGGCAAGAAGGGCGTCGAGGTGGACGACCACCTGCGCACCAGCCAGTCCCACATCTATGCCTGCGGCGACGTCTCCTCGCGCTACCCGTTCACCCACATCGCCGACGCCCAGGCGCGCATCGTCATCCAGAACGCCCTCTTCTTCGGCCGGTCCAAGGCGAGCGCCCTGACCGTCCCCTGGTGCACCTACACCAGCCCCGAGATCGCCCACGTCGGCCTCTATGAGAAGGACGCCCGCGAGAAGGGGATGGAGGTCGACACCCTGACCGTCCCCCTGTCGTCGGTGGACCGCGCCATCCTGGAGGGGGCCACCGAGGGGTTCCTGCGGGTGCACCTGGAGAGGGGGAAGGACCGCATCCTGGGCGCTACGCTGGTGGCCGAGCACGCCGGCGACATGATCGGCGAGCTCTGCCTGGCAATCACCCAGGGGATCGGCCTGGGCAAGATCGCCGGCGTCATCCACCCCTACCCCACCCAGGGCGAGGTGGTGAAGAAGGCGGCCGACACCTGGCGCCGCGGCAAGCTGACGCCGGGGGTCAAGAAGCTGTTCGAGCGGTGGTTCAAGGTCTTCGGGTAACATGGATGCTCCAACCAGGAAGGGAACATCCATGAGAAGTACGTTGCTGGCCGCTCTGTGTGTCGCTCTTTTCGCCCCCCTGCTCCAGGCCGAGCCGGTCCAACTCGCTGACGTCGATCCTCTCACCTTATCGATTCCCGACACCGAGGTCCTCCTGCCGAAGGCCGCCGCGGACATCCGCCCGGCCGACTAGAAGATCACCCCCGGCCTGTTCGCCCAGGCGGCCACCCAATCCCTCGACAAGGCCGGCGACACGCCGCTGGACGTCATCGTCCTGCTCCACGAGCCGCCGGCGGCACCCGCCGGGACCAAGGCTGCCGGGTCCTCCCGGGTCGAGCGCACGGTTGCGATCGCCGCCGTCGAGCAGCAGCTCGTACGCCGCGCGCCGGCGGGCTTCTCGGCCCGGCGCGGCCTGTCGCACCTCCCCATCGTCTTCGGCCAGGTGCGGCGGGCGGACCTGATGGCGCTCGCCTCACTCCCCGAGGTGCAGGCCGTCGAGGAGGTGCGCGTCTTCCAGGGCGACCGGATCGAGGGCGGGGCCCTGATCAAGGCCACCCAGCTCCGCAATGAGCTCGGCGGCACCGGCCGCGGCGTGGGCGTGGCGGTGATCGACTCCGGGATCTATGCCAGCCATCCGGACTTCGGCAGCCGCGTCGTGGCGCACCTCGACGCCACCCGCACCACGGGGGACGGCAGGATCGACCAGGCCGGGCACGGCACCGCGGTGGCCGGCATCGCCGCCGGCGCCGGCGGCGGCATGGCGCCCGAGGCGAACCTCTGGGCGATGAAGGCGCTGAACTCGGCGGGCCAGGGGACGAGCGACTGGATCCTGACCGCGCTCAACGCCGTCTACGCGGCGCGCGACGACCACGGCGGCATCCGAGTGGTCAACATGTCTCTCAGCGACGCCACCCTGAACGCCACGGACTGCGACGTCCTGTCGCCGGCCTTTTCCCAGGCGATCGATCGTCTGACCGCGGCCGGCATCGCCGTCTTCACCTCGTCGGGCAACAGCGGCTATGCCACCGGCATCTCTCATCCGGCCTGCCTCTCCAACGCCATCTCGGTCGGCGCGCTCTATGACGCCGACAGCGGGCCGGCGCTCTTCTCGGTCTGCCGGGACGCGTCGACGGCGGCGGACCAGATCATCTGCTACTCCAACTCGGGACCGCCGCTCGACCTCCTGGCTCCCTCGCACTGCGCCCGCACCACCAAGGCGGGCGGCGGGTACCTCAACTGCTTCGGCGGGACCTCGGCGTCTTCCCCTTACGTGGCCGGCGTCGCCGCCCAGATCCTCTCCCTGCGCCCGGACACCACGCCGGCCGCCCTGCGCGAAGCCCTCATGAGCACCGGGCGGCCGGTCGGCGAGCCCTGGACCGGGCTCGTCCGCCACCGGATCGACGCCGTCGCCGCCTACCATCGCCTCACCGGCGGCGCCACGCCCGACCTCTGCGTCCCGAGCGCCACCACCCTGTGTCTCGCGGGTGGACGCTTCAAGGTGGAGGCGGCCTATGAGGCCGCCTCCGGCGCCGCGGGGCAGGCCCATCTCGTCCAGCTCACCGACGACTCGGGCTATCTCTGGTTCTTCAACTCCAAGAACGTCGAAGCCGTGGTCAAGGTGCTGGACGCCTGCTCACTCGGAGGCAAGTACTGGGTCTTCGCCGGCGGCCTGACGGACGTGCGGACGACCTTGAACGTCACCGACACCCGGACCGGGACGGTGAAGACCTACACCAACCCGCAGGGCGCCGCCTTCCTGCCGATCCAGGACACGGCCGCCTTCGCCACCTGCCCCTAGGGCCCGCCCTCCGGCTCCTCGATCCGCGACGGGATGCGCGCCCGCCGGAGGAGGTCGCCGAAGTGGCTGGTAACCCCGACGCGGCCGGCGAGGACGATGCCGTCGCCGCTCCCCTGGATCCGGCCGATGAGTTGGCGGAGGGCTTCGATCCCCTCCGCCACCTCCAGCCGGTGGAAGCGCTCTGCGTCGCCGGACACGATGACGCGCTCCTCCCCCGGGCCCCCCGCTCCGGATCGTTGATGGTGGAGCTGGAGGATCCAGACCCGTGCGCCGTCGTAGACCCACTCGAAGCGCACCGGCCCGAGGGCTCCCCGGGCCCGCTCGTACGTCCGGCGGACGGCCGAGGCGACGTCGTCCGGCAGCTCGTCGGGCGCGCGCCTGCCCACCATGAAGTCGTCGCCCGGGCCGGCCACCCCCTCGATCACGGGGCCGCCCTCGGCCCGCGCCACCAGCGCCCCCGAGTAGCGCGCCTCCACCGCCTGCTGGCAGAGCACCGCGGCGATCTCCCCGCCGGACGGGTCCTCCTCTTCGAACAGACGGAAGGGGTCGACCCAGCCGCGGCGGGTGGTGAAGAAGCCCGGCACCTGCTCCCGCGGGCAGGTGCGGATCCAGGTCTCGGCGAGGCCCGTGTCGCCGCCGAAGGTGAACGGGGCGAGCCCGCGGGGGATCACCTGGGTACGCGGCACGGGGAGCCCCAGGGTGTGGGCCACCAGCAGGCCGAAGGTCTTGTCGCCGAGGAAGCGGCTGAAGCGGTTCGGCCAGGAGATCTCGGGCGCGGTCGGCGCCGGCCCCGGCTTCTCGGTCTCCCAGAGGATGGTGTGCTCGTGACGGTACCCTCGCCGCAACGGGTGCAGGCTGAGCTCCACCCGCAGCTCCGGGCGCTCCGGCAGGGCCGGCCGGAACCGGTAGACGGTTTCCAGCAGCCGCAGGCCGGCGTCGCGCGGGAACGACGCCGTGCCCGGCTTCTCGACGCAGCGCGGCGTGTCCCCGGGCGCCAGCTCCAGCGCGGCGCCGAAAGCCACCCCGGAAACGCCGCCGTCGTGGATGTCCACGGTCTCGTTGACGACGGTGTAGAGCCCCTCCCCCGCCAGCCGCCGGAGCTGCCCGAGGATGGCGGCCGCGTCCGTCTGGCCGTAGAGGAACTCCCGGCTCTTGGGGTCGTCCGGCGCGTAGCTGCGGATGTTGACCGACCGCTCGGGCGAGGCGGCGAGCAGCGCCGCGACGGCCTCGGCCAGCGACGGGAAGGGCTGGTTGGGCGGGAGACCCCGGACCCAGGCGTACCGCTGCCCGAGGTCCGGCCCGAAGCTCACGAACTGGGCGACGTTGCCCCGGCGGGCAAGCCCGTCGAGGATCTCGTCCTTG
>DASPJI010000138.1:0-2183 GCA_035628695.1 Thermoanaerobaculia bacterium
CCCCTCCCGGACCTTGACGTTCTCGATGTCGTCCAGCGACAGCGCCCCCCCGCGCACCGCGACCACCGGCTTCTTGAAGACGTTGAGCCGCGTGATGGGGTCGGTCGAGATGTCGCGGATCGACTCCACCGGGTACTCGTCGACGACGATGCCCACCACCGAGATGTTGTAGAGGTTGATCCAGTAGGCGAGCTGGTCCTTGGGGGACAGCGCCTTGACGTCCACCTGGGACATGCGGCCGCGCAACTGCTTCAGGGCGGCCGCGTCGTTGGCCTTCAGCGCCTTGTAGTTCATCCCCCTGGCCGGGTCGTAGTACTTGGAGAGCAGGCTCTGCCACGCCGAGTAATCGGGCGGGGCGGCGGCCCGGGCCGTCACGGCAGCGAGCAGGAGCAGGGGGAGGACGAGCAGGGCCTTCTTCATGAGAGCGATGGTAGCGCAGGCGGATCACCAGACCCACCGGCGCGCACTCTCCAGGATAGGGCCGCCACTCGGCGCCCACGATCCGATCCTGGAGACCAGAGAATGCACAAGAAGGCGAAGAAGCTGTCGCTGAGCAGGGAGACCGTCCGCACCCTCGACCAGTCGTTCCTTCCCAACATCGCCGGCGCCGACACGGCGTTCCAGACGAACTGCGGCACCTGCACCAACCCGAGCTACTGCCGGCGGTGCCTGCCGTCGCCCACCTTCCTGTACGGGTGTGAAACCAACACCTGCGACTGCCCGGAGCTGTAAAAGACCGCAGGGTGCGCCGTGAGCACGGCGCACCCCGCGTGTTCTACGCCGACACCGCTTCGGCCGTCTCGTCCGGCGCGGCGTCCTCGATGTGGCCGCACCCCTCGGTGTTGCAGATGTACTGCGTGCCGTGGCGCTTGGTGACCTTCTCGAGGAGGAAGCTGGCGCCGCAGTCCGGGCAGGGACGGAGGACCGGCTTCTTCCACAGGGCGGCCTTGCAGTCCGGGTAGCGGCTGCAGGACCAGAAGGTCTTGCCGCGGCGGGAGCTCTTCTCCTGCATCTCCCCCTTGCCGCACTCCGGACAGGTGACGCCGGTCGGCTTCGGAGCTTGCGGCTTGGGGCCGATCTTGCGCAGGTTCTTGCAGTCCGGATAGCCGGTGCAGCCGTAGAAGGTGCCGTAGCGGCTGCGGCGGATCTGCATCGGCTTGCCGCAGACCTCGCAGGGGGGGATCTCCTCCTCGGCCGTGGCGCCCGCCGCCGCGGCGCCCTCGGCGGTGACGGCCTCGCCGTTCGCGGCGGCCGGGGCGTCGGATTTCGCCGCCGGGGCCGCCATATCGCGGGTGTACTTGCAGTCCGGGTAGTTGCTGCAGCCGATGAACGTGCCGTAACGGCCGAAGCGCATGAGGAGAGGCGAGCCGCAGTTCGGGCAGGTCTCGCCGGTGGGCACGCCCTCCTTCTTGACGTTGGGCATCTGTTCGCCCGCCGTCTCGAGGTCCTGCGAGAACTTCTCGTCGAAGTCGGCCACCGCCTGCTTCCAGGCGACCTCGCCGTCCTCGATGCGGTCGAGCTGCTCCTCGAGCGCCGCGGTGTACCCCTCGTTGAGGATGTCGTGGAACCCCTTCTGGAGCATGCCGTTGACCAGCGAGCCCAGGGGGGACGGACGGAAGCGCCCCTCGGCCTTGTCGACATAGTCGCGGTCGGTCAGCGTCGACAGGATCGTGGCATAGGTCGACGGCCGGCCGATGCCGTTCTCCTCCAGCGCCTTGACCAGCGTCGCCTCGCTGTACTGCGCCGGCGGCTGGGTGAACTTCTGTTCGGAGAGCAGCTTGACGAGGTTCAGCGCCTGTCCCTCGGTCAGCGGCGGCAGCATCCCCTCGGCGGCCTCCTCGCCGTCGGCGCCACCGGCTCCGGCATCGGCGGGGGCGTCCTCGTCCGGCGTCTCGCGGTAGACCGCCAGGAAGCCGGGGCTCTTCATCACCCGGCCGGTGGCGCGCAGGACGTAGGGGCCGTTCTCGATGTCCGCCTGGGTGACGTCGAAGACCGCCGGCAGCATCTGGGAGGCGATGAAGCGGTCCCAGATCAGCTTGTAGAGCTTCCACTCGTCGGGCTTCAGGAAGTCGCGCACCGAGTCCGGCGGCAGGTCGAAGAGGGTGGGGCGGATCGCCTCGTGGGCGTCCTGGGCCCCCTTCTTCGACTGGTAGCGGTTCGGCTTCTCGGGCACCGCGGCGGCG
>DASPJI010000139.1:0-8402 GCA_035628695.1 Thermoanaerobaculia bacterium
CCAGCGGGATCCACTCCTGCAGCATGTTGTGGCTCGACAGCCGGTCGAGCTGGCGGATGAACTCCCGGGCCTGGAGGTTGAGGACGGAGTTGCCCTTCTTGAACTGGTCCAGCTCCTCCAGCACGGTGATCGGGATCGCGACGTCGTGCTCCTGGAAGCTCAGGATCGCGTTGAAGTCGTGGAGGATGACGGAGGTGTCGAGGACGAAGATCTTGCGCTGGGGATCGGGCATGGTCGGTCGTACGGCTCCCGGAGGAAGGTTGGCTCCACGCGGACTCCCTGAGGCTAGCTCAGGAGCCTGGCGAGGGCAAGGCGGCCCCGTTGGGGAGCCGGACCGTCCTCTAGAACAGGCGGCGCAGCACGAAGACGCCCGCGAACGCGAGGGCGATGGCGAGGGAGCCGAGGGCCCACTCGCTGGCGGTGGGGGCGTCGATCGCCGCCGCCTTGGGGATGAGGACGCTGCAGATGCCGTCGTCGATCGCCAGCCCCTCGAAGCCGTTGATCGTCTGCCCCCCCGAGGTGACGTTGGCGACCACCTGCGCGGCGCCGGTCACCGGGTTGACGGTGAAGATCTGGCTGGGGCTGTTGGGGGTGGAGCCGCCGTCGGTGATGCCGTAGAGCACTCCGCGGGCGTCGAAGTCGATCCCGCCGTCCGGGGTGGCGACGGCGCCCAGGGAGCCGACCTGCGTCGCCCTGCCGGTCCGCGGGTCGATTCGCACCAGGTTGTTCCTGCCGTCGCCGCCCAGGCCGAAGAGGCCGTTGCGGTTGGCGGCGAGGCCGGTGACCTCCTGCCCCTGGACGCCGATCAGGGTGGCCCTGCCCGTCGCCGGGTCGAGCCGGTAGAAGTTGGACGGGTTCTTGGGCGCGTCCGTCGACATGAAGAGGCCGCCGTTGGAGGTGAAGGCGAGGCCGGTGTCGGTGACGTCGACCCCAAGGGCACCCACGGCGGTGCAGGCGCCGGTCGCGGTGCTGCAGGTGATCAGCCGGTCCTTGACGTCGTCCACCGCGTAGAGGGTGCTGCAGTCCGGGTTGAAGGCCAAGGACTCGACGTCGCCGAAGCCGGTGGGACCGAGGGGCGCGGCGGCTCCGGTCGCCAGGTTGATGGCATAGAGGACGTCGGTGTTGCTGTCCGACTGGACGGAGTACCCCATCGGAGCGGTCGGGGCGGACTGCGGCGTGGCCGGCGCGGGGGCGAGGGCCACGAGGAGGACGACGAGGCTCGAGGTCACAAGGGTGCCGATCTTCTTCAACTGCGTTCTCCCGGCGGATGCGCGTGCTGGTGCTCCAAGCCTACTACAGATCCCTCCGCGCCATAGAATGCGCCGCCATGGAGACGCGCGAAGCTTCGGCGACGGCAGGTGACAGCAGTGAGGGGGGAGCGCTGGCCTCGCGGGTGCGGCTGCTCGCGGCGGCCGGGCTCTTCTCCCTGGCCGGGGCGCTGGTCAAGGGGGTGAGCCTCGACGGCTGGCAGGTGGCGAGCTTCCGCTCCGCGGTGGCGGCGCTGGTGCTCTTCGCGCTGCTCCCCGAGGCGCGGCGCCGGCCGCCGGGGCGGGTCGTGGCCGCGGCGTCGGTCTACTCCGCGACCATGATCACCTTCATCCTCGCCACCAAGCTCACCACGGCGGCGAGCGCCATCTTCCTGATGGCCGCGGCGCCGCTCTACGTCCTGCTGCTGGGGCCATGGCTGCTGCGCGAGCGGACGACCCTGCCGGACATCCTCTATATGGTGGCGCTGGCCGCGGGCCTGGGGGCCCTGTTCGTCGAGATGGATCCGGCCTCGGCGACGGCGCCGGACCCGCGGCTCGGCAACCTGCTGGCGGTGCTGTCCGGCGTCTGCTGGGCCTTGACCCTCATCAGCCTGCGCGGGCTGAGCCGGCAGCGGGAGGGCGGCGCGATCGACTGGGGACCGGCCGCGAGCGTGTGGGGCAACGTCATCACCTTCGCGGTCTGCCTGCCCCTGGCCCTGCCGGTGGAGGGGGGGAGCCCCTCCGACTGGCTCGGCGTCGCCGTGCTGGGCGTCTTCCAGCTGGGCCTGGGCTATTTCTTCCTGGTCCGCGGCCTGCGGCGCGTGCCGGCCCTGGAGGCGTCGCTGTTGCTCCTGCTGGAGTCGGTGCTCAACCCGGTCTGGGCCTGGCTGGTCCACGGCGAGCGCCCCGGGGGTTGGACGCTCGCCGGCGGCAGCCTCATCCTGCTCGCCACCGTGGCCCGGACCGGGTGGGACGCCCGCCGGGGACTCTAGCGCGCCGCCCGCACGTCTCCCCGGATCGCCGGCAGGTCCAGCGGCACCGGGGGCTCCTCCATGAGCGCCGCCGCCAGCTTGGCGTCGTGGCCGTAGACGTCGTCCCGGAAGTGCACCACCCCGTTCTCGTCCGCCCAGGCGGTGAAGTAGACGAGGTGGACGGCGAGCGGCCGCGGCAGCGGCACCGAGGTGGTCTCACCCGAGGCGAGCTTGGCCTGGATGGCCTCCGGCGTCCACTTAGGGTCGTCCTTGAGCAGGTACTGGGCCAGCTCGATGGGCCGCTCCAGGCGGATGCAGCCGTGGCTGAAGTCGCGCTCGGCACGGTCGAACAGGTGGTCGGCGGGGGTGTCGTGGAGGTAGATGTCGAACCGGTTGGGGAACATGAACTTCACCTTCCCCAGGGGGTTCGCCGCGCCCGGGCGCTGGCGGAGGCGATACTCCGAGCCGGGCTTGCCGAGCTGCGATGGGTCGTAGGAGCTCACCGCCGGGGCGTCGGCCTCCCACCCCTGAACCACCTCCATCTCGTGGCTGGCGAGGTAGTCCGGGTTCTTGGCCAGCGCCGGCAGCACCTCTTCATTGATGATCGAGTCCGGCAGGTTCCAGAACGGGTTCAGCTCGAGGTACTCCATCTTGTCGCTGAACACCGGCGTGCGGCTCTGCTCCTTGCCCACCACCACCCGCATGCTCACCGCCGGGCGGTCGCCCTCGAACAGGTCCATGCGGAACTCGGGGATGTTGACCCAGATGTAACGCTCCCCCAGGTCGCTGGGCATCCAGCGCCAGCGCTCCATGTTGACCACGAGCTGGCGGAGCCGGTCCTCCGCCGGCACGTTCAGGGCGGCGAGGGTGGCCTCGTCCACCTTGCCGGTGACCTCCAGGCCGTTGCGCCGTTGGAAGCGGGAGACGGCCTGGGCCAGCGGCTCGTCGAAGGCGGCGCCCGCGGCGGCATTGGCGGCGAGATCCCCCTCGGCGGCGAGACGGGCGCGGAGGGCGGCGACCCGCGGACCGCCGTCGCCCGGCTTCAGCTCCGGACCGGCGGGGATGGAGGGCCATCCACCCTTTTCGGCGATCTGCTGGTAGCGGTCCAGCACCTGGCTCAGCCGGGCGTACTCCTCACCCGGTGGGGTCATACCGCGCAGCGCCTTCTGGATGGCGCCCTCCTCCTGGGACTGGAGGGCCCGGTTCAGCAGGCCGTCCACGTCGAGGTTGCGCGGCTTGGTGTACCAGTCGGTGCGGACGGTGTCGGGCTGCAGGCGCCCGACGGCCGTGTGGGTGGCGATGGTGAGGAAGGTGAAGGTGAGCTGGGCGTCCAGGTCGGCCACCCGGCGCTGCTCCCGCGGGTCGTCCGCGAGATCCTTCCATCCCTTCTCGGGCAGCAGGGCGGCGAGCTCGTCCTTGCGGTAGCGGCGCGGATCGATGCCCTGCGCCGAGAGCTGGTCGATGGCGGCGAGAAGCTCCCGTGCCTCGGGAAGAGGGCCCCGGCTGTCGGACCAGGCGGGCTGGAACTGGCGCGCGGCATAGAAGCGGCGCATCTCCTCCCAGGCGCGCACCTGTTCCTTCTGATCTTTGAGCGACGCCGGCAGGGTCTGGGTCTCCACCGTCTGGCGCAGGATCTGGCTGACCTCGGGCGGCATCGGCTCGTCCCCCCGGCAGGCGGCGAGGACCGTCAGGGCGGCGAGAAGGATCGGCATGGAATATCGGACAAGAATAGGCTTCATCATGGGCTCCTCGGACGGCCGTCCAGCTCCCGGAGGGGGCCTCCGCCGTCCGCTATGTTTCAAACAGCTCGGATAGGGCTCGGGATTTCGTGCGCGGAGCGGCTATGTCATGCCTACAGCCTTCTTTATCGCCGCCGTGATGGACTGGCGGACCTTGTGGAAACCCTCCCAGGGGTCTTCCTTCAGGCTGTCCAGGCGCTCCGGGAGGGTCCGCACGTTGTAGGTGTTGCCGCGCAGCTCCGGGTCCAGCAGCTCGTCCCAGCGCAGGGGCACCGAGACCGGAGCGCCGACGCGAGCGCGGGTGGAGAAGGCGCAGATGGAGGTGGCGCCGCGGCCGTTCCTCAGGTAATCGATGAAGATCCGCCCCTGGCGGCGGGCCTTGGGGAGCATGGAGGTGTAGCGTCCCGGGTTGGCCGCCACGATGTCCTCGGCCACCGCCTTGGTGAAGGCCTTCACCTCGTCCCACTCCTGGCCCTTGCGCCGGGTCAGCGGCACGACCACGTGCAGCCCCTTGCCGCCGGTGGTCTTGAGAAAGCTCTCGAGGCCCAGGTCGGTCAGGCGCTGGCGCACCAGGAGGGCGGCCTCGGCCACCCGCTGCCAGTCGAGCCCCTCGTCCGGGTCGAGGTCGAAGACCACGTAGTCGGGCTTCTCGATGTCGTCGCGGTGCGAGCCCCAGATGTGGAGCTCGAGGACGCCCATCTGCACCAAGGCGATGAGCCCCTGGACGGAGCTGACGGCACCGTACGGCTGAGGGTCGCCGGTGATGGTGACGCGGACGACCGACTTCGGCACGTGCTCGCTGACGTGCTTCTGGTAGAAGCACTCCTTGCCCTGCCCCTCGGGGCAGCGCACCAGGGTCAGCGGGCGGTCCTTGATATGAGGAAGGATCCAGCCGGCGATCCGCTCGTAGTAGAGCGCCAGGTCGCGCTTGGTGAGCCCCTGCTCGGGGAAGAGCACCTTGTCCGGATTGGAGAGCCGGACGCCGGCGACCTCGGTCTCCTTGGCCCCCTTGCCGCTACGGGCTGCCGGAGCGGCGGGAGCCGCGGGAGCGGGCTTCTCGGGGGCGGCCTCCTTTGCTGGCGCTTTCTTCGCCGCCGGCTTCTTGGCTGGGGCCTTCTTGGCCGCGGGCTTCTTCGCCGCCGTCTTGGCGGCGGGCCGCGCGGTCCGGGCGGAGCGGGCCGGCTCCGCCGGCTCGTCCTCGCCGCCTGCCTCCGGCGGCAGCGCCTGGGGCAGCTCGCGCCGCACCTCCTGGGGGGATTTGTCCTCCCGCAGCCCTTGGAAGGTAGGGTGGCGCAGGACGCCGTCCCGGGTCCACTCGGTGAACGCGACCTCGCCCACCAGCTCCGGCTTGACCCAGTGGACGTCGCCGCGGGCCGCCGCCCGTACCAGGTCCCGCGGCGGGCCGGCGAAGGGGGAGTCCGGCGTCTCCAGCCTGCCAAGACGCTTGCGCAGGTCGCGGAGCAGGCGGTCGTTGAAGCCGGTCCCCACCTTGCCGGCGAAGACCAGGCCGTCCCCCTCGTAGACACCGAGGAGCAGGGCGCCGAGCCCCACCCGGGCGCCCTCGGGCTCGGTGAAGCCGGCGACGACGAGCTCCTGGCGCTTCAGGCACTTGATCTTGAGCCAGTCCTTGTTGCGGCCGGGGTGGTAGGGGAGGTCGCCGCGCTTGGAGATGACCCCCTCCAGGGAGAAGCTGCAGGCCTGGCGATAGAAGTCCTCCCCCGAGCCCTCGACGTGATCGCTGTAGCGGATGCGCCCCTTGGGACCAGAGGGCACCGCCGCCAGGAGGTCCGCCAAGGCCCGCTTGCGCTCCCGCAGCTCCGCCCGCCGCAGGTCGTGGCCATCCAGATAGAGGAGGTCGAAGGCGAAGTAGACCAGGTCGTCGTCGCGCTGCCCCGAGAGGGCGTTCTGGAGCGCCTGAAAGCTGGTGGTGCCGTCCTTCTCCAGGACCACCACCTCGCCGTCGAGGAGGGCGTCGCGCACCGGCAGGGCGCCGGCGGCCTTGGCGACGGGGGTGAAGCGGTCGGTCCAGTCCTTGCCGTTACGGGTGACGAGGCGCACCTTGCCGCCGCGCACCTCGCAGAGCACGCGGTAGCCGTCGAACTTGAGCTCGTGGATCCATTCCTCGCCCCGCGGAACCTCGTCCACCAGCGTGGCGAGCTGGGCCTCGAGCTTGGCCGGGAAGGCCCCCTTGCGGGCGCCGGGGACCTTCACCGGCGCCGCCTCAGGCTTGGGAGCCTTCTTGGCGGCACGGCTGGCACGAACGGTGGCCTGGAGCTTCTCCTTGAAGGAGGCGTTCTTCTCGGCCCGGTTGGATTGCCAGACGCGCTCCGGGTTGGCGGCAATCTCCTCCAGGGAAAGCCCGGTGGTGACGCTCTCCGGCCGCTCCCGTGTGATGGCATCGGTGCTGCCCGGCAGGGCCGTTTCGTCGTTCTCCTTGAAGAGGAGCCAGTTCTCCTTCTCGTCGTCGTTGCCGGAACGCCGGCCGCCTAAGCGCACCAGGTGCCAGCCGCCGTGGAGCTTTTCCCCCTCGAGCCGGAACTTGAGGTGCCCCTTGCGGTAGGCCGCCACCGGATCGCCCTCGGGGTACCAGGTGCCCTGGTCCCAGAGGAGCACCGTGCCGCCGCCGTATTGGCCCTTGGGGATGATCCCCTCGAAGGTGCCGTACTCCATGGGGTGGTCTTCCACGTGGACGGCGAGGCGCTTCTCCGCGGGGTCGTAGCTGGGGCCCTTGGGGACCGCCCAGCTCCGCAGCACCCCTTCCATCTCCAACCGGAAGTCGTAGTGCAGCCGGGTGGCCGCGTGCTTCTGGATGACGAACGACAGCCCGCCGGCCTCCTGGCCCTTGCCTTTGCCCTTGCGGGCGACCGGCTTGCCGGCGGGCTCCGGGGTCTTCCGGAAGTCGCGCTTGCGCTTGTATTCCTCGAGGGCCACGGCTCAGGGTCTCCTCAGGCGCTCTTCTTCTTCCGCGAGCCACTGGTGCTCTTGGTGGCGGTGCGCCGCGCCGCGGGTTTGCGGGCGGCCTTGGCCGGCGCCTTCTTGGCCGCGGCCTTCTTCGGCTTCTCGTCCTTGTCGGCGGCGTGACCGCCCTTGCCCCGCTGATCGACGCTCTGCTTGAGCAGGGCCATGAGGTCCACGACCTGGCCACGGGCCGGCCGCAGCTCCTTCTCCTCCTCGTCAGAGGCCGGCGGCGATTCAAGCTGCCCCGCCTTGACCCGCTCCTTGATGAGGGCCATCAGATCCTTCTGATAGTCGTCCTTGTACCTCTCGGGCTTCCAGGAGTCGACCATGCCCTCGACCAGCCGCTCGGCCATGTCCAGCTCGCGCTCGCTGACCCCCTCGTTCCCCGAGGGCAGGTCCAGCTCCCCCGGGTCGCGCAGCTCGTGGGCGAAGCGGAGGATTTCCAAGAGGATGACGTCGTCCTGGGCCATCACCGCGGCCAGGTACTGCTTGGTGCGGATGACCACCTTGGCGATGCCCACCTTGCGAGTACGCTTGAGCGTCTCCCGCAAGAGGGCATAGCTCCGGCGCCCCTTCTTGTCGGGCGCGAGATAGTAGGGCTTGTCGAAGTAGGTGGGGCTGATGTCGTCGAGGTCCACGAAGTCGACGATGTCCACCGTCTGGGTCGACTCGGGGTTGGCCCGCTTGAGGTCCTCGTCGGTCATGATCACGTACTGCCCCGACTCGAACTCGTAGCCCCGGACGGTCTCCTCCCAGGGGACCTCCTTGCCCGTCTGCTCGTTGACCCGCTTGTAGCGGACCCGCGCCATGTTGCGCTTGTCCAGCAGGTGGAAGCTGATCTCCTCCCGCGATTCGGCCGAGTACAGGCCGACGGGGATGTTGACGAGTCCGAAGCTGATACTTCCTTTCCAGATCGATCGAGGCATGGCCGGTCCTCCGCTCTCCGCTGGGTCGGGTCTCGCAAATTGCATGCCGCAAACTTTTATGGTCCACTGCCGCTGGGAAGTCCGCCTGACGGTTGCGCGGGCGTTTGTGAGAAGCTCAAGTCATGGGCAGCAAGACCAGGACGCAGCGCTGGAAGGTCGAAGCGGGGCGGGCCGAGCCCGCGCCGGACGACCTCGCGACCGAGGAGCCGCTGGAGATCCGGCTGCTGTTCCGGGGCGAGAGCCGCGTCGTGGCCGTCACCATGCGTACTCCTGGAGCCGATGCCGAACTGGCCGCCGGCTTCCTCTTTGCCGAGGGGGTGGTGGACCGGCCCGGGCGGATCCGCGGCTTCACCTTCCCCGAGCCCCGCCGCGGCGTCCTTTCCCTGGCCGACCAGGCGGGGGAGCACGCCTCCAACGTCATCGAGGTCGAGCTGGACGGAGAGGGACCGGAGCCCGAGCTCGCCCCCCTGGACCGCCACTTCTTCGCCACCAGCGCCTGCGGGGTCTGCGGCAAGGCCGGGCTCGAATCGCTGCGCCTGCGGGTGCCTACGGAGCTGCCGC
>DASPJI010000140.1:0-5050 GCA_035628695.1 Thermoanaerobaculia bacterium
GGTGGGCGTCGTCCAGCAGCAGGTTCACCCCCTGGGCGGCGGCGGCCCGGGGGTCCGCTTCCAGAGCGCCGGCCAGAGCAGCCAGCCAGCCGGGCTCCACCAGGACGTCGTCGTTGACCAGGGCGAGGAGATCCCCCCGGGCGGCGGCGATGCCGGCGTTGGTGCCGCCGGCGAAGCCGAGATTCCCTCCGGGCCGGACGAGGCGGTCGGCGAGTGTCTGGGGAAGAGAGACCGGCTCGGGGCCCTGATCGACGACGACGATCTCCAGGTCCGCTCCGCCCTCCCGACGCAGAGCCTCGAGGCAGGGGACGAGGAGCGGGCTCCGCCCCAGGGTGGGCACGACGGCGCTGATATTGGAGGTCACGGCGGAGGCTCACATCCAGTCCAGGTCGACGCAGTCCAGGACGGCGCCGTTCAAGGCGCCCGGCGGGTGGGGACCATGGGCCGAGAGGGTGAGCGGCTGGCCGGCGGGCCAGTCGAAGGGGCCGAGCTCGACGGCCTCCCAGACCCTCTCCCGGCGCGGGGTCCAGGAGCCGAGCAGGCGGTCGCCGGCCCGTACGTCCAGGGTGAAGGGCACGGGCTGGTTGCGGATGAACTGCGCGTGCAGGGTCAGCCGCACCCGCCGCCCTCCCGGATTGACGGGCGCCTCCAGCCGCTCGCCGACGCGCAGCACCCAGCCGCCCCGGTAGCGCGTCCGCTCGATCACCCAGAGGTCGGGGTGGAGATGGCCGCCACTCTTCTCCACCTGGGGGTCCTCCAGCTCGACCGTCCGGGTGGGCAGGCGCGCCGCCGCCCCGGGGAGGACCGCCACGGAGGCCAGCAGCGCCGCGACGCCCGCCAGCGCCGCCGCCGTGCCGCCGCCCACCGGTCCCTGCGGTGCCGTCACGCGGGATCGCCGCGCCGGCAGCCACCAGATCAGAGGGACGAGGACGAGGGTAACGGCCGGCCAGAGCCAGGTAGCGGCGCGGGGCCGGACCGAGCTGGGAAACAGCCGCGCCAGGTCGAGGCCGAGCCGGCCGCTCAGGCTGTCCAGCGCGTAGGTCCGGCCGTCGGCGAAGTTGTAGGTCCACCCCGGGACCGTCACCCAGACCAGGGTCAGAACCAGGGTGAGGGCGCCGAGGGCGGCGAGCAGCGCCCGCGCCCCGGGCCGGTCGCGCCACGCCGGCAGCGGCGCCGCCAGCAGTGGCACCAGCGCGATCCCCAGGAGCGGCAGCGCCAGGAGCGCGTACCGGAAGGGGGGAGACCACCCGCCGTACCACTCGTTGCGCGGCGCCACGACGATCAGATAGGGGAGGGCGATGACCGCCAGGTGGAGCAGCAGCCTGCGGTTCCGCACCAGGAGGAGCGGCACCGCGGCGAGCAGGAGGAGCCAGACCGGCGCGCAGGCGAAGAGGCCGAACGCCGCGTCCCAGAACAGGCCGAGGCCCCCCTTCAGATAGGAAGCGGGGCTGTAGCGGTGGGGGTCGACCTCCTCCCAGGTGTGGATCTTGAGCGGGTTGGCATAGAGGAGCAGGTTGTGGACCAGCATGCCCCCCGCGACCGCCGCCAGCAGCAGGCCCAGGATGATCATCGGCTTTTTCGGCCGGCCCGCGTGCCACCAGCCGAGGGCCAGGAGCGGCGCGGCCACGAGCAGGAAGCGGATCTTGAGCAGCGGCAGCAGCAGGATCGGCACCCCGAGCCCCACCCACTCCCTCCAGCCCCAGCGCCGCTGGCCGTCCAGGGAGAGCATGCGGTCCAGGGCCGCCGCCGCCAGCAGCGCCGCCGGCACCTCCACCCAGACCTGGTAGGAGTACAGGAGGAGCGGCGGGGTGAAGGCGACCAGCGCATAGGCGGCGAGCGCCGGCCCCCCGGAGCCGTCCGGCACATAGTGGCGGGCGAGGCGCAGCGTCAGCCAGGCCAGGACGGCGGTGAGCGCGGCCATGGTGACCAGGGCGCCGGCCTTGCCCGCCGCCCGGTACGCGGGCGCCAGCACCAGGGGGAGCATCTCGTTGTGCCGCGAGTACAGCTCGCCGTCCGGCCCCACCGGATCGCCCGGCTGCGGCGCGATGCGGCGGTCCATATAGTGGCGCCAGTCGCCGGCCGCGTAGTTGTTGGTGAGGTCGGCGTCGAGGTCGTAGGCCAGGCTGTGGGTGATCAGCAGGTAGTACGGCTCGTCGCCGTCGGGCTGCCGGTGCCGGGCCGACCAGGGGAGGACGGCGAGGTAGGCCAGGAACGGCAGCAGGAAGAAGACGGCGGCCGGCCGCCGCGGCAGGCGCTCGCCCAGGAGCGGCCGGGCCGCGGCGAGCTGCCGGGCGAGGCGGACCGCCAGCACCAGGAGGAGGCCGGCCGCCACCGCCTCGCCGGCGCGGGCGAGGCCCAGAGGGGAGCGGGCGAGGGCCAGGAGCACCAGACCGCCGAGCGCGGCCAGCTCCCCGGCGGTGCCGGCGGCGGCGAGGGGCCTCCCCCCGAGGCTCTCCACCTGCCGGCGGACCAGGTGGAAGCCGGCGAGGAGCAGCGGCAGGATCGCCAGCGTGCCCCGGAATGGGTCGTCCGCCGGCAGCGACAGGAACCGGGAGAGGAGGGCGGCGGCCACGGCCGAGCCGGCGAGCACCCCGGCCGTCCTCAGCCGCTCCCCGGAGAGCCAGGGCTTCATGGCCGGACCTCCACCTGGTGGACGGCGAGGCTCACCTCCGGCGGCAGCCCCGGCGCCCGCTCGACGCGCAGGCGCGTGAACCGCCCGGGCCGGTCGAGATCCCACCGGCTCCGGAAGCGCTGGGCGAAGAAGTCCCCCGCCACCCAGGAGACCCAGGCCTCGGGCGACCGCAGGCGGGCGGTCCGCTCGACGTCCGGCCGCCGCGCCGCCCACTCGCCGGTCCCCTCCCCCGCCCGCAGAGTCCAGCTCACCGACCGGCCCGCGGGATCGCTCAGCCTGAAGACCGCCACCGGCGTCCCGTTCTCCAGGCCGGCGCCGTTGGCGAGAGCGGATTCCACCACCAGGCTCCCTACCGGGTGGGCCGGCGCCGGCAGGGCCGCGTCCCGGGAGGGGTAGGTGGCGTCGAGCCGCACCGCCGTCTCGGGAGGCAGGAGCAGGGTTCCGGGCCGCGGCAGCCGAATCAGGAGGACGGCGAAGACCAGCCCGGCCAGCAGGAAGGAAGGAAGGAGACGGACCTCCGGCCGGCGCTCGCGCCACAGGCCGAAGGCGGCGAGGGCGGCGGCGGCCAAGGCCGGGACCCAGGAGAGGAACGGCTCGGTCGTCAGTCCCAGGAGACCCAGGACGGCGAGGACGGGCGCCTCTCTCAACCATGGATAGGACGCCAGCAGGGCCGTCCCCAGGAGGAGCATGCCGGTCCATACCTTCTGAAGAGGAGCCGCCGGGCCGTCCCGGCGCAGCAGCAGGGCCGCCAATGCCAGCGGCGCCGCCAGCGCGGGCCGCTCCGGCAGGAGCCAGGGGCTCGCGGCGAGGAAGAGGACGACGAGGAGGCGCCGGACCTGCCTGCGGTCGATCCACAGCAGCGCGGGAAGCAGCAGGACCAACAGGAAGGCGTCCCGGGGCTCGCCCAGGGCCATGCCGGGCCGGAGGAGCCAGACCGCCAGCGCGCCGAGGGGGAGGGCCAGAGCCGGCACCGGCCAAGCGAGGGCCAGCCCGGCGGTGGCCGCCGCCAACCCCGGCCACGGCTTCCAGGCGATCGGGGCGAGGAGGACGAGAGCGGCCGCCACCCTGGCGGTCTTGCTCAGGTCGCGCCGGGCCAGCAGGTCGCCCGCGGCGAGAGACGTCAGCGCCAGGGTGGTCAGCACGTTCCAACCCGGACCCACGAGGACCGCGCTCCCCGCGGCGAGCAGCGCCGGGTGCCCGCCGTAGTGCCTGGCGAGGACCGCGGTAGCAATCCCCCCGGCGACCGGCAGGGCGAGCAGCGCCACCAGTGTCCGCGCCGACGCCTCGGCGTCGAACAGCAGCTCCCCCCGCAGCAGGAACTGGACGCTCAGGGAGAGGGGGACCGCCACCGGCAGAGGGAGGTCCGGGAGCACCCCGCCCAGCCGCCGTGCCGCGGCCACGGCCAGGGTCGCGGTGAGGACCACGGCCACGGCCGCGCCACGGCCCGGCCCGGGCGGCAGCGCCCAGACGGCCGCCGCCGCCAGCACCGAGCCGGCGGCCGCCTCCACCCCCGGCCGGGGCGCCAGGGCGGTGGCCGCGAGCAGCACCGCCGCCGCCAGCACCGCCAGATAGGCACTCTCGGCGCCGCCGGCCGGGTCCAGCTCGCGAGCTGCGAAGCTCGCCGTGGCCGCGAAGGCGGCCAGCGGCACGAGGAAGCGGAGCAGCTCCTCGAGGAGCGGACCGCGTCCGGCAGGCGAGTTGTCGGCGCCGGGGGCGCTAGGGGCGTCGAGGTCGGTCGTGATCACGAGCAGCCTGTTACTGGCGGGTGGCGGGGTCTTCGCGTATTCAAGCCGAGGCGGATGTTACCCGCTTCCGGCCGGAACGCGCCGATTCTCCCGCGGATCGTCTCTGTCTATATGTACGGATGAAACCCCCTCCGCGTCACCAGGAGGGCGAGGGGATGCCGCGGCGCGGCGGTGGACACCCTCCCGGGGCTCGGGCTAGACTGCCCGCCATGCTCTCCCGAGACCTCCTGCGCGACGACTTCGAGACGGTCCGCCAGACGCTGGCGACCCGCAACATGGACCCCTCCCTCCTGGAGCGCTGGCAGCGCCTGGACGGCGAGCGCCGTGCGGCGCTGGTCGAAACCGAGGAGATCAAGCGCCAGCGCAACGAGGCGAGCCGCGCCATCGGCAAGATCAAGCAGCAGGGGGGCGACGCCGCCGGGCAGATGGCCGAGGTCGGCCGCATGAAGGGGCGGATCGAGGAGCTGGAGGCGCGCCTCGCCACCGTCGAGCAGGAGGTGGAGTCCATCGAGACCGCCCTCCCCAACCTGCCCCACGAGAGCGTCCCGGTCGGCAAGGACGAATCCGACAACCGCGTCGAACGGGTGGTGGGCGAGCCCCGGGCCTTCGGCTTCGAGCCCAAGGCGCACTGGGACCTGGGGCCGGAGCTCGGCATCCTCGACTTCGAGCGCGC